>CAZYUQ010000122.1:0-4903 GCA_964650565.1 uncultured Candidatus Bathyarchaeia archaeon
CCCTTCAACGGTCCAATCACCGTAAAAGTAGGCTCAACTAACCACGCTGTAAGCTACGCAATAGCGTCGATAATTCAGATAAAACGAACAAAATAGCGGAAGCTGGCGAGTACATGGAAAAACGAAACTTGGAAAATCGTAAAGTGCCCTTGACCGCGCTGAAGGATAAAGAGACGGGAACAGTAGCGTCCATAAAAAGTGGATATGGCAAAGGCCATGGAAGAGGCAAAGGATTCGAAAAGAGACTTATGGATATGGGTCTTACGCCGGGCACAAGCGTAACCGTTGTGAAGTCAGCGCCTTTTCACGGACCTTTAGAAGTTCTTGTACGCGGTTCAAGACTTGCCCTAGGCAGAGGCATGGCTGAAAGAATCATCGTGGAGAAAGCAGAGAAATGACCCAAAAGAAGCTGCTTATTGCGTTAGCTGGGAACGCTAACGTCGGAAAATCAGTCATCTTCAACTACCTAACTGGACTGCACCAGCACATTGGAAATTGGCCTGGGAAAACAGTTGAGAGAGCAGAAGGAACGCTACACTTCAAAGGCTACACCATAGACATAATCGACTTGCCGGGCATATACTCGCTTTCCACTTATTCTTTGGAAGAGTTAGTCTCACGAAAGTACATCACGGTTGAACGACCAGACATAGTGATTAACGTTGTAGACGCATCAGTGCTTGAGAGAAACTTGTTTTTCACTTTGCAGTTGATGGAGTTGGAAACTCCGATGGTTGTGGCGCTGAATCAAGTGGATATGGCGAAGGGCAAAGGCATTCAAATAGACATCAAGAAGCTGGAGAAGCTTCTGGGAATACGTGTTATGCCAACCGTTGCCGTGAAAGGCTTAGGCGTAACGAAGCTGTTGGAGAAGGCCATAGAAACAATTGAGAAAGGACCAGCGAAAAAGCGTGTGCAGATGAAGTACGGTGAAGAGGTTGAAGAAAGAATTAGCAAACTACTGGAACTGATGGGCACTGTTCAGCTTTTGTATCCGCCACGGTACGTGGCGATAAAGCTGCTGGAAGGCGACGAAGAAATAGAGAGAGAAGTCAAAAAGATAGACCCGAAGCTGGTTTCCGCCGCTAAAAAACTTGCAGACGAAATCAGAAGCCTCCACGGGCACGCATGCTCAACCGTGATAACTTCGGAACGGTATGAACTGGCAGGCTGCATCGCCAGAAACTCCCAGAAACTCGTGGCTCCAATAAAGCCCACAATGAGCGAGAGAGTACACAACATTACAACGCACAGGGTAATGGGCTACGTCATATTAGCTGCTTCGCTGCTTCTAGTTTTCTACACTATTTTCACCTTTGGCAACTACACTTCAGAACTGCTGAATGAGTGGTTCTACGGGTTGGAGCCATTAGTAAAAGGAGCAGTTGGAGCGGGCGTAGCAGGTGAACTGGTCTGGGGCGGCATAATCGAAGGCATAATAGCTGGCGTCACGATAGTTTTGCCGTACATAATTCCGTTTTACCTCATATTGTACTTCTTGGAGAACTCAGGATACCTAAGCCGCATTGCTTTCCTGATGGATAACGTCATGCATAAGATGGGGCTGCATGGAAAAGCCTTCATTCCGCTCATGCTGGGCTACGGCTGCAGCGTCCCTGCTTGCTTAGGCTGTAGAATAATGGAAACCCAAAGAGAAAGACTGCTCGCCGCGTTCGTAACCACGCTGGTACCCTGCGCCGCACGCACCGTAATCATACTCGGACTGGTAGGCAGCTTCCTAGGCTTCCAATGGGCGTTGGGGCTGTACGTCTTTAATTTGGTGGTGATTTTCGCGCTTGGACGCTTAGCATTCAAAGTTGTGCCTGGCGAACCAACCGCGCTGATCATGGAAATGCCAGATTACAGATTGCCGCACGCGAAGACGATTTTGAAGCAAACGTGGTTCAGAGTAGCTGAATTCATCAAAATAGCGTTTCCCTTGATAATCGCAGGCAGCCTTGCGCTGAAACTAGCGGATATTGCGGGGTTGCTTGAGCCTATAACAGCTGTGCTCAGTCCAGTAACCGTCTTGTGGCTGGGGTTGCCAGCGGTTGCAGGAATAACGCTGATCTTTGGCATATTGCGAAAGGAACTGGCGTTAATCATGCTGGCTACGCTTCTGGGAACCACCAACTTTGCCTTGGTTCTGTCGCCAGTCCAGATGATTGTGTTCACGTTGGTGGCGATGTTCTACATTCCGTGCACTGCAACGATTGCGGCTCTGGTGAAAGAGTTCGGCTGGAAGAAAGCGCTGTTCGTAACCGTGTTTGAAATAGTCTTTGCAATAATCTTAGGCGGAATTGCTTTACGGCTGCTACCCCTATTCATGTAATCCAAACTTAACTACTCAAGAAACTTGTACCCAAAGGGGCACATACCGAGTATAGTGTATGCTTTTTTTATGGAAAGGTTTAAACCTGTTAGGCTATATTGGACTTAGTCTGAATTGGTGAATGTTTTGAAAAGAAATATTGCACTTGTAGCGCACGATAATAAAAAAGCGGATTTGGTTGAATGGTGCGACTTCAACAAAGGAACCTTATCGCTTCACAACTTATACGCGACTGGAGGAACTGGAATAAAAATCATAGAAAAAACAGGCTTAAACATCAGCTTGCTCAAAGACGGCTCGTACGGAGGAGACATGGAAATCGGAGCTTTGATAGCCAACGAGAAACTGGATTACTTGATTTTCTTCTGGGACCCTTTAGAGTCGCTTCCTCATGATGTTGACGTTAAAGCTCTTCTTCGAATAGCTGTTTTGTATAACGTGCCAACTGCATGTAATCGAGCTTCAGCAGACCTGATAATTTCAAGTCCACTGTTTCAAAGCGGCGAGTATAAACGGAAGAAAGAAGAAGGAAAAAAGTAACCCTTCAAGCACCATTGCATGCTAAGGATTAGCTGACTAATTCAACGGTTGTTCCTAAAGCTTGACCGGGCAAGCCTTTTAGGAATCTAACTCTTACTACGCCGTTCTTACCGTGGAAACCGGCAATTTTTCCTACAAACTTGTTCTCACCCTGTTTCCAAACTACTTTTCTCCCGATAAGTTGACCTGCTAAAGAGATAAAAGTTTCAGGTGAAAATTGGATTAGGCACTCCTTAGACATTTGTGTTTTGATGCCTATCCGATAGTTTACTATTGTTCCATAAACTGGCTGAGACAAAAGCTTTCACCGCTGTAACCTGCCTTATAGGAGCACACTAGCTTTTAAAGCTATTTAGCGCCGCGTCGCCCTCAAAATTCAATCACGTTACGTTGGTTCTAATCTGCAAGGAACAGATTTGACTGAAAAATGGTCACGGAATTAAACACTGTTTTTGGGGTAAACTTTAAAATTTTGGGGCTCATATTCACAACGTCGTAACTTGCGCGTATCTATATAGAAGCGCTCTGTAGAACTGGTTTTTCAAATACCTGTCTAGAGGAGTTCTCGACGGCTTTTGCTTTAAATATATGGGTGTAGACCCAGAGTTTAGTTGAGTTCTGAACGGGTTGTTTTTGTATGAAGACAAAAAAGTATTCTTTGGCGAGTTCTCGCACAGTTTTTTCGTCCTCTACGTATTTTAAGTGTAATAGTTCGTGTATTACTGCGGCTCTTGCCCTGTTCCCAGCATACGTTAACAGGGTGCTTTTGCCAAATTTCTGCATAAATATTCGGCAAAACTTCAATGTTTTGGGATATATCCTGATTTTTCCCTTGGCAGGAGTGCAGTTTCCAGCCAAGCCTTTTCCGTTCTTCCTTCGAAGCGGAAAAACCTTAACGTGTACGGCTCTAATCGTCTGCTCGTCTATGTTTTCTCTTCTCAGCATCCAGTAAAGAAACTTTTGGAATGAAGGTCTTTTTAAGGATCTAAGCACGAAAGAAGAGTATTTCATGTAAAAGCGGACATGGTTCTGAGAGAGAGCATCAAATTTCTCGAAGTCAATGGTTATTTTCATTTTATTGGAGAGGGAGCGTGTTTCTTCTAACATAGACATCTACAAATTTAACAAAGCTAATTTATTCTTCTTTGATGATTTCCATTAGGAAAACCATATGCCTGCTGGATTTAGATGGGGGTCTCACGTTTGAGCCTAGTCTTGAATTGGGGCGGTTCAGTGGATGATGAGTTGCAGAGCATTGGATTCCCGCTGTTTTTCCGTCTTGAGAAACCCACACAACACGCCCTATTCTGCTGCATTGCGGACATTTCGTGTGGTCGCCTACAGCAACTATGCTTTTGTTTCCCCCTTCTTCTTGTTGTTTACATAAAATTTCTTTCCAGTTTTCTTTTTTAGCGTGCAAGTGGTTCGCACGGATGATTTGCATCTTCGGCAGTTTTTTACCAGGCCTACTCGTAACATACACAATTTCATTTACCTCGTTGTTTATTTTAGTTTGAAAAGGTTCAGTTATTCGATAGGTTTATCCCAGAGGATAAGAGAAACTCTTCACTTAGAAGAGCGCCGCCGCACTTATAAACGAGTGGGTTAAAAAACCGCGGTTAGACACCACGAAGAGACTTTTCAGGGTTTTCAGGGGTTGACGCTCAGAAATAAGCCATTAATGAGAAGCATATTTAGAATGGTGCATAGAAAACGGGTTTTTGTTGTACATATACTAATATAGTTGGTTACGTACTTTATGGAGTAATTAGAATTATTTAGAGGAAGAGTCAGATTAGCTATAGGGGCGTTTACTTTTTCTCCAGACTATTCTGATTGACAAATGCGTGGCGCATGCAAATGTGCTCGTACAAGTCGGTGTTAAAAAGATGGGTAGAAGAAAAATTACAAATGAAGGCAGTCTTGAACACATGGTGTTGCCTAGTGCAAACGACGTGTTAGGTACAGCGGTTAAAATGCTGGGCTTCGACAGAATCATGGTGAAATGCCAAGACGGCAAGGAACGACTAT
>CAZYUQ010000123.1:0-4830 GCA_964650565.1 uncultured Candidatus Bathyarchaeia archaeon
ATCTCGCCCCTTGTCATCATGTAACGAAGGAGAATTTTTGCTAATAGCAAGAAGATTCAGCCCATTCTTTTCACAGTATTGATAAAGAGATACGCGAAACTTCCGTTCCCCACCGAAATAGCCGCCGCCGTCCAAAAGAAGGTACATACTACGTACATCCCCATGTACGTAGTAAGGCTGAGAGGCTGTTTCGTTGAGGACTTTTAAGGCCATTTGACTTTCCAACTCGATTCTGACGTCTTGCAAGAAGCTCCTACGTACATGGGCGTCCCCAACTACAGTGCACACTCTCTCGGAGTAATCCCAATCCACAGTGCGCCCTTTAACCGCTGCGCATGAGACACGCATAAGGTAGATTCCCCAATTGTTTGCTCGTTTCAGAGTTCGTGTGGAGCAGTCGACAGCTATGAAATGCCCAGTGGAGATGTCTGCTTTTTTAAGAGGTTTTATCAAAGAGGCATCTGGTTTTACTGCCACCATAGGTTCCACTCTGACTGCGGCGCCACTTGCCACCCGACCCCTGTCTACGTAACATTTCAGTTTCTTTTCCATTTCGTTAAAGTCTGCATTCACGTAGGAGCTCATCAAGCATTCTTTCCTTCAAGCAGTACAACGACAAAGTGCTAAAGTAAGAATTAGGGGCAGGTGTTTTAATATTTTGCGAGTGAGGGCAAAGGTCACAGAGTACAGCGTGTAGAGACAAACTGTTCAATGGTTAGTTTTGCAGTGAGCTTATGTCGTTTGTTGTTTGATTGTTGCGTGAGGAACCGGGGGAGCAATCTTGTATTTCAGGTTGTTGCCTTCTCCAGCTCTTAAAAGTAAGCCTCTGCTTGCCATTCGCGCCAAGTAAGTGGATACCGTGCTTAAACTTACGGGTTCTTTAAGTTCCTGTTCATAAACGGACTGAACGTCTCGAGAAGAGAACCAGATTAGCGGAAAACTTTTCTGAATAACTGCACGGACTTTTTCAAATCTTGAAGAACTTTTACCCGCTACTGTGTTGCTGATGCCGGGGTTCAGTGTTTCGCCAGGCATACCGCCTAATAATTCCACGAGGTCTAAGAGGCGTACAGCCTTATCTCTGGTTATTTGACCTTCGAAGGCGATAGTATATCGATTGCCCTCGCTGTCGAAAAGCTCCACGCGCATTTTTCGAGCGGGCATTGTGCTGTACACCTTAAGGGTGTTCACAAGCTTTACACTTCACACCTTATAGCTGTTATGGTGAAAACAAAAAAACGTAAAAGGCAGCAGCAACCCGCAAAATGGTAACGGGGTAAAAATTACAGTTTATTTAGTATTACAAGTTTCACAGAGTCCCAGAATTGCTGAAAAAAAGCAGGCGTGTCGTGATTCGGTATTTCCAGTAGAAGTGTAGGGGTGTCTTATTCACAGAAAAGGAACAGGAAATAAGTAAGGTCGCGTAAAATAGAGGCTTTAAAGCAACATTTTTAGTACAATTTCACATGGTATTCACAATTTGTGAACGGAGAACACTGAAGGAAATACTGTGGCCGAGATATATTAAAGGAGTGCCAAGCTGCAGTGGACTTTTTATTGAATAATATTTGAGGAAAAAAATGGAATATCCATCAAAATCAACGTGAAAGTTGCACTCACTCAGCCACCCCTCCATTTCCTGTCGAAAGACAAAACAAGTGCACACTCACAGCAGGTGGTCCAAAAAATTGTAAAAGGTCTATCTAATTTCTTTAACAATAACTGTTATTATAGTTCTAGTGGTGTTTACCTATTAGAGTATATTTCCTATAGAAGGAAATCATATTTCTTTTCTCACTTTAAACTATAGAGTTCCAGTAGAAATCTCGGGGGGTGTCCGTGTTGTTTGTTCACACAGCAATTCAGCAGTATATCCTTTTAGAATTCTTGTGCTTCGGAACTAGTTTTTTGTACTGTACCCTTTATCTGTTCCACGCGAAATAACGGTGTTGCCTCTGAAATAAGGTTGAGATCATAAATGGTCAATTCAGCTATACTTGACAGCGTATTCGAAAAATTCGTGAACGGCGCTAAACTCTTCAAAGACAGAGAAGTCTTAAGGCATGATTACCTACCTGACAAACTTCCCCACCGAGAAGAGCAAATACGGCGACTCGGTGAAACAGTCGCACCTGTCCTTAGGGACTCCCGTTGCTCCAACATTTTTATTTATGGAAAAACTGGCACTGGAAAAACCGCCGTAACCAAGTACGTGCTAAGCCATTTGGAGGCCAAAGCTAAGGAGTATGGCGCGCCAGTCAAGTTTTGCTATGTTAATTGCCGCATGATAGGTTCAGAATACCGCATTTTTGCGAGTCTCAGCCAGAACATAGGTATGACTATTCCGTTCACTGGCTTGTCTGTGGGTGAAGTTTTTGACAGATTCCGAAACGGGTTGGACGCGTCTCGAACAATTTTCATCGCAGTTTTAGATGAGGTAGACGCGTTGATTAAGGATCGTGGCGACGGTCTTCTCTACGAGTTAACGCGAATAAACGAGACTTTACGTAAAAGCAAGGTTTCAATTATTGGTATATCTAATGATTTACGTTTGAAGGAATTTCTTGACCCGCGTGTTTTTAGTTCGCTTAGCGAGGAAGAAATGGTCTTTAGGCCGTATGACGCGAGCGAACTGCGCAATATTCTTCTTGAACGTTCAAAATTGTCTTTCCAGGATGGCGCTCTCTCTGAAGCTGGCTTGAGTGTTTGTTCTGCTCTGGCGGCTGCGGAACATGGTGATGCGCGACGTGCTTTGGATTTGTTGCGTGTGGCAGGCGAAGTTGCTGAACGCCAAGGAGCACCCGTGGTTGCTGAGGAGCATGTGCGGCAAGCTGAAAAGCATATCGAGCATAACCGTGTGGTGGATGCTTTGCAGAATCTAACTTTGCACTCAAAAATTGTGCTTCTTAGCGTTTACCACTTGAACAAGTCGAGTGCCACTACTGGAGACATCTATGATGTTTATAATGAGCTCTGCGGCGAGTTAGGTGTTGGGCTTCTAACGCAGCGGCGTTTAGGTACTCTGGTTAATGAGCTTGATGCTATGGGGCTTTTGAACGCTAAAGTGGTCAGCATGGGGCGGTATGGTCGCACGAAAAAGATTCGGCTGGAAATCTCTCGGACTCTGCTTAAGGATGTCTTCGGGAGCGACGCTAGGCTTGGGCGCATGCTCGATTACAAAGCCAGGTCTCTTTCAAAAAATGTAAATAGTAACAGTTGACGGTAGCTATTTCCTGAAGAAATAGCCCGTGTGGTGCTTTTCGAGTTTTTACACGCGTCACTTATTCGTCCATGGTTTTCTTATACAAATGAGATGACGCTGGTTTCTAACGTTTGCAAGTTCACCACTGGAACTATTCCAGGCGTCGGCATTAACCCGAGCTTCTGCATGTAGTCGGTTTGTTCTTGCCAGCCGCCAGAATTCACAATTAACACGCCGCGATAATTGCAGTAGCCTAATACGTGCGTGTGACCAGCGTGAAATATGTCTGGTGGCCGTTCTATGACGAGGAAGTCTCGGTTTTCAGGCGACAACAGTGTTTTTCCGCCGTATAACGGCGCTAAATGGCGGCTTTGTAACAGCAGCTTCATTGATTTCTCTGGGTGTGCGTGATCCATGCCTGGGACTGTGGCTATTACGTCGTCTAAACTGCGGCCATGATACATTAAAACTTCGACGTTGTGGAGGCTGACTGTAGATGGGTCGCCAAGAGAATACACGTTTCTCGTTTCTTGCAGGATTTTGAGGTAGTCATTTGCTATAGCTGGTTGCGGTAGCGCTTTCCTTGGGGCGTCATGGTTTCCAGGTGTTACGATTACTTCTACATAGTCTGGTATTTGCTCAATTAGTTTTGAGGCAAGGCGGTATTGTTTGTGGATGTCTTTTACCACTAGCTCTTTCACTTGGTTTGGGTAAACTCCTACGCCGTCTACTATGTCGCCTGCAATTAGCACGTATTTTACGTGTCCTGCTATCTCCTGCATTCTGCTGTTGCCGTATTTCCCGTTGAGCCATAGTATGAAGCGGTTGAAGGCTTCGCGTTGGAATTTGGTGCTGCCTACGTGCATGTCTGAGGTGAGTACGGCGTAGACGGGTTCGGTTGCTCTGCGGCGGGGTTTTTGGCCTACTTCTGGCAAGATTATGTCCTCAGCCAAGAAAAGTCGGCTTCTTGTTTTTGTCACGGCGATGCATACGACTTGGTCGGCTAGCAGTAAGCGGGCTTTTTTGTGTAGTTCTTCTGGTGCTTTGCGGGATACGAGTACAGTGGCGCTTGAATGCAGGTCTTCGACTGTTAGCATTATTTGTTGTTTTGCTTCACGTTTTTCGGTTATGATGCCGATGATTTTTAGTTTTGTTTTGGGTGGTGATTTGGCGGCTTCTGATATTGGTGTTGCGGCTTTGACATCGATTCGTTGCCTTAGCAAGCGTTCCAGCCGTTTGAAGCGGTCTTGGAAGTATTGGAGGTAGTCTTCAACTGTTCCGTTGGAGCTGAGTTTGCCTGTGGGGTCTTCTATTACTTTGATGTTTGCTTCTATGTCTTTTGCGTAAGGACGGAAAACGCTTTTTCCTTCAGTCCACTGTTCTTCTGGTTGTTCTGCAAATGTTTCCTCTAATGGTTGGCTTTGTGTTTCTTTTGCGGGTTCTGGTGGTTTCATTACCTTTTCGAGGAAGGGTCTGTCAATGAAAAAGGGTTTATCTTCCAACTCGCTTATTCGCTGCAACGCCTTGCTTATTACTTCTGTGGGGTCGTCTGTAGCGGCGATTAAGCTTAAAAAGTCGAAAGCGTCTCTGTTTAGCTGGTATCCTGCTGTAATGGCGGTTTCTATGGC
>CAZYUQ010000124.1:0-4828 GCA_964650565.1 uncultured Candidatus Bathyarchaeia archaeon
GGCATAGGCTTAGCCATGGTCACAGCAGTAAAAGGCTACCGCCTCATCCTCACCATGCCCGAAACAATGAGCAGCGAACGCCGCACCCTGCTAAAAGCCTACGGAGCAGAACTGGTCCTCACACCAGGCGCAGAAGGCATGACAGGCGCAGTCAAAAAAGCCGAAGAACTCGCCGCAAAAACGCCAAACTCTTTTATCCCACAGCAATTCAAGAACAAAGCAAACCCGAAAATACACAGAGAAACCACAGGACCCGAAATCTGGAATGCCACAAAAGGCAAAGTTGACATAATAGTCGCAGGCGTGGGCACAGGCGGCACAATAACGGGCATAGCCCAGTACATCAAACCGCTTAAACCCCAGTTCAAAGCCATAGCTGTGGAGCCCGCTGGCTCACCAGTCCTAAGCGGCGGCAAACCAGGCGCTCACAAAATTCAAGGCATCGGCGCAGGCTTCATCCCAGACGTGTTACAGTGCGACTTAGTGGACGAGATCATCAAGGTCAAAGACGAAGACGCAATGCAAACCTCGCGGTTACTCGCCAAGAAAGAGGGGTTACTCGTGGGAATTTCAGCTGGCGCAGCAACGTACGCTGCACTTGAAGTGGCGAAAAGACCGGAAAACGCAGGTAAACTCTTAGTGGTTATTCTTCCCGATACAGGCGAACGGTACCTCAGCACGCCGTTGTTCCAAGAAAACACGTAATCCTCTTTAGCGTCAAGTGCATAGTCAATTTATGAGGACGAATAAGCCCTTTATATCCAACTCTTCGGAACTATAAAGAGGAGAAACCAATTGAAAACCAAGTCAGATGGAACGCAACCAAAAAAGAAACAGAAAACCAAAAACCAAAATGCAGACGCAGACAGCTGGAACCCAGAAAAAATGCGCGATGCACTAATAAAAAGCCAGCAAAGATTAAAGAGCACTTGGAATAAAGAGGATTTGCCCTCGCTAGTTGACGAAATAATACAAAACTACGAAAAATTCGGAAGCATGGACCACCTCGAAGGAAAAGACCTACCATCAAAAAAAGTCGTCATCGAAGTTCTTGAAGACTTATTAACAATATTCTTTCCAGGATACTTAGGGAAAACAGGAATAACTAAATCCAACATCAAGTATTTCCTCGGCAACACGTTAACTTCCGTGTACACTCGGCTAACAGAAGAAGTTGAGAAAAGCCTCAAGTGCATCTGTCGAAAAATCAAGGAGTGCCCCACAGACATTTGCCAACAAAGGGCAGAAGTTGTTGTCAAAGAGCTACTGGAGAAAATCCCAGAATTAAGGTCGCTGCTCAGCGGCGACATAGAAGCAGCCTACAATGGAGACCCAGCGGCTTTCAACAGTGAAGAAGTCATCCTCAGTTACCCATGTGTGCTGGCTATAACAACTTACAGAATAGCTCACGAACTCTATCTCCGCGGAGTCCCGCTTATTCCCAGAATAATGAGCGAGCACGTTCACTCCCAGACAGGCATTGACATTCACCCAGGAGCAAAAATAGGCAAGAACTTCTTCATTGACCACGGCACAGGCGTCGTTATCGGAGAAACCGCGGAAATCGGCGACAACGTGAAAATTTACCAGGGCGTCACCCTCGGCGCGCTAAGCTTTCCCAAGGATGAGAAAGGCCGTCTAATCAGAGGAAGAAAAAGGCATCCGACACTTGGAAATAACGTTGTAATCTATTCAGGAGCCACGCTTCTCGGAGCTGACGCAGTAATAGGCGACGACGTGGTTATAGGCGGAAACGTTTGGATAACTTCCCGCGTTGCCTCCGGCACAACAATAACCATTGCCCCGCCAGAACTCAAGTACAAAAAGAAGAAGCAACCGTGAAAGTTATATTATTGAATTTAACTGAAATAGAGTTTAAGGCGGGTGAAACATTTTCTCAGTGAAGGCACTTGGCGGCTAAGCAAGCTTTGCCGAAAAAGAAGGGAACAGCATGAGTAAGCCAAGCATGCCGGTTGCTGCCTACTTTAGGCGGCACAGCACTTACATCAAGATTTTCCTGATTTTCTTGAGCGTCGCCATTCCTCTCGCTGTTCTCTACTCTTTGGATGCCCCGTCATTTGATAAAGCTTTCAATGGCAGAGCATATTACCTGTTTTTTATCTGGCTTGTTGTTCTGGAGTTTGCGTTAGATTGGGACAAGTACAAGTTAGAAGACTCAAAGATGGATATTAAGCGCGCTTTGGCTTTTGGTTTGGCGTTGCTGCTTCCCACGGTTTACGTTGTTGTTTCGAACTTTCTCGGGTTCAACACAACAATCATAAACGTGTTTAGTTCATATGGCGTGATTGCTCCGTGGTTGGATAACGCGCCGCTTGCAATGGAATACATAGCCTTCGCAATGTTCTTTGCACTCATATTTTTGTTTGCGTATAAACTGAAGGGGTTAATGGATTTTTCACTTTCCGTGTCCTTGTTGGGCGTTGTTGGGGCCATACACACAATAAACATCTTGTTTCCTTACGGCGGTTTCACGCCGTTCCAGTTTCTTGTGCCCGTAACCGCCCAGACATCATCAAGCGTTCTCCAGTTCATGGGTTACCAAACAGCGGTGATGCCGAATTTGAAGACTCAAATGCCCGTTTTGGCTATACGTGACCCTGCATCTGGAGCAACGTGGAGTGGTCAAATAGCGTGGCCATGCGCTGGGGTGGAAAGCCTGTTGCTGTACACGATTATAATGTTGTTGTTCTTGAAAAAATCAGATATTCCTCGGCTTCAGAAAGTAGGCTACTTTGCCTTCGGCGCCTTAGTCACCTACGGCATTAACATTGTGCGCATAGTCACCATTTTCCTTATTGGACTAAACCACGGCGACGTTTGGGGTTTCCACGATTATTACGCGCAGTTATACTCTGCTGCGTGGATTGTAGCGTACCCGTTGATAATAATTGGAAGCCGAATTATTTGGAGTAAATACAAAGACGCAATAGTAAACTTCATAGTGAACGACTGAGACCGTGCCAGTGCAGATTAAGCTTCAGTTTGAATCCCAAAGTTCCAAGTTTTGAAACTTCTGATGGGTAAGTGAAGTTCAGTCTGCAATAACGGCAATGCTATTGTGCCTGTGTTTAGGTGTCAAAACGTATGTTCCGAAAAAAAGAGAGAGGGCGTGAAAGTATCGCTCTCGCGCAGTTTTCTACAGTTTTGGCTTGCGGAAATAGCGTGTGCTGACTATCACTGCAGCAGTTGACAGCACCAGCATGACGCCGATTGCTAAGCCTTCTGGAACAGTCTCGCCAGCGAAACTGGAATAGTCATTTAAGCCCCAACTGCTGGGAACATCCTTCTCAGACATTGGTGGCCACATTACGGTTTTCCCTGTGCTTGCATCGTATGCTGCTACTCTAATATGGGAGTCGAAGGATGTATCAGCGATGCCTCCTGATTTGTCGAATTTCATTTCAATGACCCAGTGCCCTGAAGCCATTGAGGAACCTATAAGCACGTTCTCTCCAAGCACTATTGCGGGGTCAACAGCCCAGCCTGATCCAGTTCCTCGATATATTGTTGTTGCGGTATGCGTGTGATTAATCAAGACGTCATCTGTTTGGGGAGTTGCAGCGTCGTCTTGTGCTCCGCAGAAGCAAAACGTGAAAACGTCACCGGCGTCGTCGGTTGTATCAGTGACAACATCAAGAAGCCATTGGTCAGCTATCGACGGCGTACCTCCCATTTCCCAGTTATGTCGGAAATTTGGGTCGGTGGATGTCTTTGTCCATCCATCGTAGAGCCAATCACCGAAAGAATCATCCCATTCGCCTGCGCTGATCGTTCCATCTGCGGTAATTTCCGCACCAGCCTGGTAATTGGGTAATACGTAGCCCGCTTTGTAGGCGCTTACAGTTCCTGCCAAGAGTATGCTGAATATTGCTATTACGCCGAGAGTTGCCAATATCGTTTTTTTCATCTTTTCAGAATCTCCTTTTTATTTGGTCTCGGTTTCTACTTATCCAAGTTAACGGTTTAAAAGCTTTTCCATTAAATGGAAAACGTGGAGAGACTGGAGTTTATGTATAGAAATGGCTCTGATTATGCCCCTTTATAGCTTCGTTGATGTTTCACTCTTTCAGGGGAAACGGGAAAAGAGTGGGTTTCTCTTTAGAGTAGACGAAAATCCTCTTTCAGCGTATTCAACACAACATGCGTGTTTGTACGTTCAATATACGGTAAAGCCAATAGCCGCTTGGTAAACTGCCCGAGTTCTGCACGTCCCTTGAATTTTGCGATGATTATCGCGTCTGTTAAGCCCGTCACGTCGTAAACGCTGCAGACGTTTGGGATTTTAGCTATTTCTTTTTCCGTTTCCAACAGCCTGCCTTTGGAGACGGTTATTTCGGTGACTACGGTTAGTTCGTAGCCGAGTTTTTCGTGGTCTAGCAACGCTGAGTAGCTTTTTATGATGCCTTCGCGCTCCATTTTCTTGATTCTGGCGAGTACGGTGCCTACGGATACGCCTACTTTCTTGGCGATTTGCCTGCTTGAGAAACGTGCGTCCTCTAGGAGGCTTTGCAGGATTTTAACGTCGGTTTCGTTTAATTCCATCTTATTCTGCCCCTTGTACGTTTTTGCAGTTAAAGTGACTTTTCTGGAACATACTTCTAATAAGCACCCGTTTATGTTTATATAAGTTTAGCTTGTCTCGGTGGAAGGCAACTCCTCGACCGTAAGTTGTAATTGACAGGAATTAGTTAGCAATGTTAAATTAGCAGAGTGGAAAAAACAATATTCGAGTCGCGGCGAAACACAAATGAAGTATGACACTATACTGGTGCTGGATTTCGGGGGGCAGTACTGCCACCTCATAGGG
>CAZYUQ010000125.1:0-4806 GCA_964650565.1 uncultured Candidatus Bathyarchaeia archaeon
ATAGTTCTGCTGGCTGCTTTGCGCGGGTAGACCCCCTATAGGTTTCTGCATAGAATCTCTATTAGGCTCCAAATATGCCCGCAATTATGTTTTGATCTGGTTGCGTGAACTGTGGAGCAGTAGAAATGATATTAAACTTGTTTTGGTGAGTATTAGGGTTGAAGCGGTATGCCAACTAATTTGCCTCATGACGCCAAGGACAAATGGGCCGAGGTTGAAGCTACACGGAATCCACGCGAGAAGATTCGTCTGATGCAAGAGTTCTTAGGTTTGGTGCCGCAGCACAAGGGCACTTTGAAGCTACGCGGGCAAGTTAAAAAGAAAATGGCAGTTCTACGCAAAGATATGGAGGAACGCAAAACAAAACGTGCAACGTCGCGTGGCGGACCAAAATTCTTCATTGAAAAAGAAGGCGCGGCTCAAGTAGCGTTGCTTGGCGTGACTAAAGCGGGCAAAAGCTGCTTGTTGTCTGCGGTGACAAACGCAAATGTGCTGGTTTCCGCAGCGCCTTATGCCACACGCGAGCCAGTGCCAAGCATCATGAATTTTGAGGATGTACAGTTTCAGATTGTGGAGGCACCTGCGTTGATGGAGGGTTCAGCTGATGGACGCGCGTGGGGATTGCAGACGCTGGCGGTAGCGCGGAATGCTGACGGCTTAATTTTGATGGTGGATTTAGCTGCGAACCCTGTTGCCCAGTTAAAGCTTATTTTGGGCGAACTGGAAAAAGCGCGTGTGCTGGTTAGTAAGCCGAGAGGGCGCGTGGATATTGACCGGCGCTATGCGGGTGCCAGCTTGCGCATTATCTTGGTTGGGAAGCTTGTTGACTGCACCATGCGGGAGGTTGAATCGTTGCTGAGGAGTTACCGCATCACTGACGCGATTGTTAAGATTTCTGGGGAGGTTACTTTGGATGATGTTGAGGACGCGATTTTTGAGAGCACGACGTACAGGCCTGCGGTGATTGTGGCTAACAAGCTGGATTTGCCAGGCGCCAAAGCGAATTTGCGGTTGCTGGAGGCGTTTGTCAGCGGGAAAACTCCTATTGTTGCGGTTTCATGCGAGAAAAAGCTTGGGTTGGAGCAGCTTGGGACCACGTTGTTCAAGACTTTGGGTATCATGCGAATTTACACGAAAGAACCCAGTGCCAGAGAAGCTTCTGACCACCCGTTTACTTTGAAGAAGGGCGCCACGCTGCATGATTTGGCGCGAAGTATCCACACGGATTTTGAACGAGATTTTGCTTTCGCAAAAGTGTGGTCTGAACGCTTGGCTTTTAGCCCACAAAAAGTTGGGTTGGGTTTCGTGTTGGAAGACGGGGATGTAGTGGAGATTCACGTACGATAACGCTTACCGTGAAGACTGCGCTACGCGTTCGATTTCGTTGCGTTTGGATATGGCGTAACTTTTGATGTCGTTGTTTGCGGCTAAGATTAGTTCGTCTGCTACGCATTCTTCGATTGAGCGGGGGTTGTTGAGTGATGCTGAGCGTGCGCCTTCGCTGATGTGCCTGATTGCTAAGTCTATGCGTCTTTGCGGTGCAACGTCTACTGATAAGTGGTAGACTACGCCTCCGTAGCTTATGCGTGTGGTGTCTTCGCATGGCGCCGAGTTTTCTACCGCTTTAACCATTATCTCTACAGGGTTTTTTCCTGTGCGTAAATTGATTATTTCGAAGGCTTGTTTGACGATGTTGGTGGTTTTGGCTTTTTTGCCCGCGTTTTTGCCTGGTCGCATGAGATTGTTGATTAGGCGTTCTACAATGTTGACTTTTGCTTTGCGGAATCTTTGATGCTCATGTCTACCCATGCTGTGGGGCGTCACCATTGGTGTCAAGTTCAAGTAGCGCTGTAAGCCTAGGTCGGTGACTTGGATGTCTTTAAAGCTCCATTTCTGGAAGAGTTTAATTTCGTTTTGTGCAGTTGTGCTCATGCTTGTCACCGTGCGGGTTTCTGTTTTCTTCCGTAAACAAGCTCGTTTAGTGATACGCCGTTTACCATGATGACCTTCCAGCGGACGCCGGGGATGTCGCCCATTGCTCCGCCGCGGGTGCCGCCTATGCCTTCAACTGTTAACTCATCATGCTCATCCACTAAGTTCAGTGCGCCGTCGCCTGGCAGGAACGCCGTAATTAAGCGTCCGTTTTTAATTAGTTGCGTGCGGACGCATTTGCGGATGGCGCTGTTCGGCTGTTTGCTTTCTACGCCGACTTTTTCGAGGACTATGCCTCGGCTCATTGGTGCGCCTTCCATGGGGTCGACTTTTTGGTCGAGCATGAGCATGCGGCGGTTGAAGTAGCGGTCTGACCAACGGAAGTTTTTCCGTTTCTTTTTTAGTTGTCGGGCGGCGAATTCGCCTCTTGGAGACTTGGAACCCATACTTTGTAATTCCTCTCTTTTGCACAGCATAAACACCAACACACATATATAAACAAAACGAAGTGAACAGCGCAACTTTAACCGAGCACTGCAGTTATTTCGCGTTGTAATTCAAAAACTGGAACGTGTCAGTGTAGAGAAGACCGAACAAGCCAAGGCTGACGCTGCGTTGAGTAAATCTCATAATGTTCTAAATGTGCTAGAGTGAAGCGGCTCTTTAACTAATATAGGGCAGCTTTTTTGTCTTCAGCCGTTCTGGGTTAGGTCCCCAAATAAGGAGCCACCTATTTGGATCGTTGGTTATGGTGTCTCTGTACATTGTGATGCTAGACGCGTCGGCGTCTCTTGCATCTTTATAGTCGTTCATTAGGTTTTGCAAAAGTTCTTCTGTCCAGTTGCATATTATGGCAGCTTCGTTTCCTTCTTCAGTTGTTGCTTTCAAACGCATAAAGTAGTCGCCTATCGAAATTTCTCTGACTGGGCATGTGTCGTCCGTCTTCTGCATTATCTCAATGGTGTGCACTTGAAAAGTACTGTTTTCCTCTTTGATTAGGAGATGGAGCCCTTTGCCGACAAAGCTGTTCATGAACTGCTTCATCAGGTCGAGTTTGCCCATTTTTGGTTCCCCTTTGAGAGTTTTGGAGCAGGTTATATTTAAGGTATATTACGAAACCGTACAGTGGTTGTGGTGTTGCTGTATTTTTGTGCTACGTGGCTACATTTGTGTATTCATGTACTACAATAGTGTATCTTAAGTCTTAATTGATAATATTTATTAATGTGAATCATGTACTACAGCAACAAGGATGTGGGTAACAAAAATGCAAATCGAACAAACACCCCCGACTTATCAGTATGAGGAAACTCCATACGTGGAAAGCCAAGAAGAAAAAATCGCAAAATTCGCGAGAATGGCAGCGCCAGCGGTGGTAGCGGTGGGACTTGGCGGAGCAGGTTGCAACGTCATGACGTGGGTCAAAGAAAGAGGAATAACAGGCGGCAAATTGGTCGCCGTTAACACGGACGCAACGCATCTCCAGATTTCCAAGGCAGACAAAAGAATTCTCATAGGAGAAAAACTCACCCGAGGTTTAGGCAGCGGAGGCTACCCAGAAATAGGTGAAAAAGCACTGTACGAGACATCAAATGAGGTCATCCATGAACTTTCCAGAGCCAACATAATCTTCCTCGTAGCAGGTTTAGGCGGAGGCACAGGAACTGGCGCAATTGTAGGTTTAGCAAATGCGTTGCGGAAGAGATTTAATGGTTCGACGATGGCACCACTAGTAGTTGGTGTAGTCACCCTCCCATTCGAGGTTGAAACTGCAAGAATGACGGCTGCAAAGAAGGGATTAAACCGGTTGAAGGCAGTATGCGACACCGTCGTAGTGATTGACAACAACAGGCTAGTCAAAGTAGCTGGCAACTTGCCCTTTCGGGAAGCTTTAGGCGTAGCTAACACCACCGTCGGAAAATTCATCAAAGGCGTAACTGAGACAATAACCACTGCAAGCTTGATAAACATGGACTACGCAGATCTAAAAACTATAATGGCAGGAGCAGGATTAGCCTCAATAGGTATCGGAGAAGGCAATGGAGAGACCAGAATTGAGCAGGCAGTAGAAAAAGCATTAAATGAGCGTCTTCTCGACATTGAAGACGTTACGAAGGCTCAGGGTCTGCTGATACACGTTTCCGGCGGAGAAGACTTGACACTTACCGAAGTTAACCGCGCCGCTGAAATAATGAAACGCTCACTACCTCCGAAGACGAAAATTATTTGGGGCGCAAGAGTCGACAAGGAACTCCAAGGAGCTGTTGCAGTTATGGCTGTTGTAACAGGCGTCGAAAGTGCATTCTTACGAAAAAACGGCAAACGTTTAGGTCCTCTAAGACTAAGATAACTCTTCCTCCTTCCTTTTTTCCATTTTTTAGCACTTAGCACGCGCTTTTGTCCTTTACATTATCCCGTTTTCGGGAATTCATCGTTTTCGTCAAAAGTTGGTTAGATTGAAACTTGAGCCTAAATTGGAAAGGAGGCTATTTTCTGCCTTTCGAATGTTTTGCAGGAAGCGAAACTTGCTTTTTCTGTTTTCTTTTCTGCTCTTTCTCTCTTTGTAGTTTTTTATGCTGCTCTAAACCTTCAGCCTTCTTTTTTCGTCGGGACAAAACTTCACCAACTTAACAGGCAATATGCGTTTAAGCATTAAAACGTTGCCGTTTCGCTAATCACTTTCTGTGTTCGGAGTTTTTCGTGGGATTCTCAAAGTTTTCCATGTGTAGGGTTTCTGTAGCTGTTTTCAATGAAATTTCGGGTTTTGAGCATATGTGTTGAACAGATTGCTTTTCGGAGCCTTTTCCGGAGCGGGGAGGGTGTATCTTGTTCTCTGTATGCGTATGGTTGTCGTTTTGATATGTTGTTAATGGA
>CAZYUQ010000126.1:0-4737 GCA_964650565.1 uncultured Candidatus Bathyarchaeia archaeon
GCGTTTTATGTGTTGCAACTTACGAACTCAATGAACTAATACCCAGAAAATAAAATATGCGCCTTGTGGGAACCATGTTATAGGTCTCAATCTTGATAGTTGATAAAACAAACTTCCATTTCTTTCGCTCAAATAAATTAGTATAAAATTAGAAATCGTTTAACATATTCTATCAACAGGAACCTACGTGTATAATGGACTGCGAGAGAACACAAGATTTGATTCTTTGACTTTGTTTCAATAGACAAGGAAAAAGCGCATGTGGGAAAAAAGAGAAATGGTTGTGGGAGACATCACCATTACATACAGACTATAATTTTATCATAGAACTTCAGCGTTTATCCCCCAGCTCACCGCTGAAACGCACTCTGCACAATAACTTGATTATGACACAATGTATACTGGCTTGTGTTGCGTCACTATTTTTTGTTAGGTTACCCAGTCTGGGGCTGCTTTTTTCTTGAAAAATAGTACTTGAACGTACCCGATAGCTATTACCGCCAGCCATACGACCGAGTAAAAGAAGTAGTATACAAAAAGCTCATGAAGTTTCATTTCGAACCCAAGTTTTCTGGAAAAAGCAAAAAAGATGATTGCCGTTACTGCGAAACTGACTAATGCGATGAATACGCTTTTGAGTAAATCCGCAGTAATCATTGATACCAAGAAAACCGGGAGCGCCATGTTGAATTTCACTGACACAAACAAGGAAAACGTCCACAAGGCGTCATACGCCCATGTGCTAGGCAGTAACAAGTTTAGAGGCAGCCATATTAACGAGGGATAGAGGAAAAACAAGCCTGGAAAGAAAATGTGCGGTTTCTTAACGCATTTTTTCAGCAAATCTCTATAAAACTCTTTTAGCCATAACGCTTGCCCTATTGCCCATCTTCGCCTCTGCCTGAACCAAGTCTTCCAGTTTGAGTGAACTACGTTTTTCACTTCAACCTCTTTCGTGTAAGCAAAATCTTGGTCATCAAGAAAGGCTCGTGTTGTGATATCTATGTCTTCAGCGACAACTTTTCTGAAGCCTTTCACTGCGTCAAACGTTTCCCTTTTAATCGCGAAAGCAGCGCCGTTAGCGGCTGGGCACTTTCGCAGAAGTGTTGAAGCTAACCATGAACTGACATTAAACGTGAAATACTCGTAGTACGCCATTCTAGATAAGAAGGAGTCTTTGGCTACTTTCTTTTTTATGTCTAGGACGTCGGTGTGCTGCATTTCCGCGACAATTTTTTTCAAAAAGTCTGGATCATCTTGCAATTCCAGATCAGCGTCTAAGAAAAGCAGCACTTTGCCTGATGACAGTTTTACGGAATTGTTCAGTGCGTTTGCTTTTCCAATTCTCTCTTTGTTGACCACGAATTTGACGTTGTTGAAGCGTTTCATTTTTTCTAAAAACGCTTCATTGGGTGCATCTATGGTTACAAAAATTTCTTTGCTGCCATCCTGCAAGACTAGTTTATCCAGTATGGAAGGAAGCTGTTCTGACTCTTTGTAGACGGGGATGAAAATGCTAATATCTGTCACGGTTGGTCCTCGTCAGCTTTAGCGTCTAAATTCTGTTATGCACTTGTCTTTATATATAGTTTATTTATTAATCATTCTGAAGAAACCGCCTGAATAGGCAGTTTTGCTTCGTTTAAGCGTCATTTTTCGTTGTTATACGCGTATTTTTCTCAAGTTGGGGTAAATACTTATCTAATGGCGGACTAGCTTACTGGAATCATGGCAAAAGTCAAGGCGCTATCTTTGTTTTCTGGCGGTTTAGATAGCATCCTCGCCACACGATTAATTCTCGAACAAGGCGTTGACGTGGAAGCCATAAACTTCGCGAACCTCTTTTGCTCATGCAAAGAGGAAAAAAAGTGCGGCGCCGTTGAAGCTGCCAAGCAGTTAGGCGTGCCTCTCAAGTTGGTGAACGTTGGGAATGATTATTTGCGTATGGTGCGGAAGCCAAAGCACGGCTACGGAAAAAACATGAACCCATGCGTGGACTGCAAGATTTTCATGGCGAAAAAAGCCAAGAACTACGCTAAGGCGATAGGTGCAGCGTTTGTTTTCACTGGTGAGGTCCTTGATGAGCGACCTATGTCACAGAATTTTAAGGCGTTGAAGATTATTGAGGAGGAATCTGCTTTGAAGGGTAGGCTGCTTAGGCCTTTGTCCGCGAAGTTGCTACCTGAGACCGTTGTTGAACGAAAAGGTTTGGTTAACAGGGATAAGCTGTTGGCTATTCGCGGTAGATCAAGGAAGCCGCAGATCAAGCTTGCAGAAGAGTTTGGCATTGCTTGTTATCCTTCGCCAGCAGGCGGTTGTTTGCTTACATGCAAAGAGTTCGCCAGCAGGCTGCGTGACCTTTTCAGGCATAAACGGCGGTGTTCCATGGCTGATGCGGAGTTGTTGAAAGTGGGCAGGCACTTCAGGCTTGGCGAGAACAAGATAATTGTTGGGCGGAACGAGGCGGAGAATGAGGTTTTAGCGCTTAAGAAGGCGCGAAACGATTACTTTTTTGAGGTCCCCGATGTTAGCGGTCCAACCAGTTTGCTTCAGGGGTTGAAAACTCGAAGGGCTGTGGAGTTGGCAGCGGCGTTAACCGCGTTTTATTCAGACGCCGAAAGCAAGGTTGTGACTGTGAATTTTGGCAGAGCAAGCTTGAATAAGGCAGTATCTGTGTCTGTTCCAAGCAGGGCTGAAGTGGAACGCTACAGGATAGCATAATTGCCCTGTGATTTGGGTTTTTGCGCGTGTGTGAAATGTCTATAGCCCCCTTTTATATACTCTGGACTGCCAGTTTAGCGTGTTTCAGTTTCTTTTAAAAGGATATGTTACTGTTTCCAGTTTTTCGCCTATAACTTGCACGTTGTCAATGTTGCCTAAGCCTTTCTCATGTGCTCTGCGTATGTGCCTTATCGCATGCGGGTCTATGCCCATGGCTCGGCAGGCTGTGGCGTCCGTGGCAACCACGTCTGTTCCCGCGATTATCAGGTCCATTTTGATGGGTGTGCCGCTTATTGGTCCTGAGCCTTCCATGCCTACGAACCCATCTATTACGGTTAATGCGGGTTTAAGCACGGTATTTATGTCGGTTACAACTTTGCTTATGCCTTTCAAGTGGTATTTGCCTTTGAATTTGTCGGGAAGCAAGCCAAACATGTTTTTCATGCCCAAAGTAACGCCCGTGTCCCTGTGCGTTTTGAGTTTAGCGGCGCTTATGACCGCGGACTCTGTGACAATGCGCGGAACAGTTATGCTCGTTAACGCTTCGCCGTCAGGTATAGCCAGCTCAACCTTGTTTTTCTCGTAGCGCAAGTTTAGGAATTCAACGCCGTTGCGTTCGCACATGTCTTTCATGCCTGTTTTCTCGAAAGCTCGGTCAGCATTGGTCATCGTGGCGTCTGACTCCACAACGTAAAGCTTGGCATGCAGCTCTTTGAGCTTATGTATTATTGCTTCAACAACAATGGGGTCAGTGGTTGCGCCCGTGTCCCAAGTTTTGACAGTGATAAAGTTCACTTTAATTAGTACGTTATCCCAGCCAGCGAGGGCGCTTTTGTAGTTTATTAGGTCTAATGCTTTGAAAACTGGTTCATGACCACGCTCGCCTTTGACAACAGCCACGACAGAAGACATAGCAAGCACGTACATGCATTAACAGGCTGCTCTTCTACATAAAGGCAATGCTCGCGTGTTTCAGGTTGTGATAAGCGTGCACACAGCACGTTGCCCTGCTAAGATAGCGGCAATTCGCTCGGGATAAAAGCCGTTAACGACATAACACTCTAAGCGTGTTTTCAGGAGTAGTCTGGACAAGAACTTGTCCACGCTGGTTCTCTGAGCAAACGCCAGCAACTCGCTGGCTGAAAGCTTAGGAATAAAGTTGGTATCTGACCGTTTTTTGGGGTCACTTTCGAAAATCCCGTCTACATCCGTGACCAGAATCAATTTGCCAGCGTTCAACTGGCTGGCAACGTAAGCCGCTACCGAGTCGGAAGTGACATCCCACGACGCCTCCAACGGGTTTTCCCGAAACATCAGCCGTGAAGGCAAAAAAATCAGCGTTGCTTTTCCCCTAGAAAGCTGTTTTGCATCGCCAAGCGAATAGGTTGTGCTGGAGTTAGGAATTACCTGTGATAGTAGCAGTCCAAACTGGTCCATGCCCAAAATCGCCATCCTATGCGCCGCGCTAGCAGACAGGACGTGCTGCTGGTCATATTCCCTTGCAACATCAGCGAATTTGCCGCCTCCCGGAACAACAACAATACTGTGCTCTTCAGCGATTTCGCTTAGCTTATTGCCTAATGCTTTTAGCGCAGCTGGATTTTCAGCCAAGCTGCCTCCGACTTTTATCACCGCATCCATCGCACTGCCCTGCCTTCTAGTTTGGTTGCTACCATCAAGGCAACGCCCGCTGCGGGGGAACCCGTCGTTACGTCGCCTTTCACTAACTCGTTTAGGTCTACGATGTCATTGATGCCTGTAAGTTGGGCGGCTTTTTTGGCTAGAAAGTTTTTTCCAAGCCCCGCGACCACCGCCTTAACATTCGCCTTTGCACGCGGCGTGATACGGTTGTAAACTTGTTTCAGCCCTTCCGCAACTTGCCTAACTTGCTGGTCATAGATGTACGTGGCAACCTGCACTATCGCCTGTTCACTCAGCATTTCAGTGTCAGCGCAAACCACGCGTGCCAGCCTTGCCAACGCTTCAGCACGCGTTTTTCCGCGTCCATCCGCCGTT
>CAZYUQ010000127.1:0-4729 GCA_964650565.1 uncultured Candidatus Bathyarchaeia archaeon
GTGATGTGGAATGCTTAAATGTTTGGAAAATACCCTTTAGCAATGGGTGAAACCGAGCATGACTGAGTCAGCTGAGAAACTGCCCATATCCGAGTTCTACAAAGTCATCGATTACGTCACGATTTTTAAAAGCGGCAAATGGTGGGAAGCCATCGTAGTTTACGAAGCCGGGGGAAAACGCTCAATAGGGCTTTACCTCTGGGAAAACAGAAACAGCACGTGGAAACGGAAGAACAAGTTCAGCGTAAGAAACATTGACGAGTGGAACAAGGTTAAAACCGCCGTAGAGCAGCTTGCGCCGAAACTTTCGCCAAAATGAAAACGCAAAACCCTGAACTTGCCGCTTAAGCGGTTTTCCCCGTCATAAATTATAATAGTCAGCCACATCAAAATAGAACTGGGGGGAATCATGGCTTCCGCATTTAAACAGTTTATCGAAGGTGTCGCAGGCGAAAAAGCACCTGGTCCGTCTACAACATTCTCCGTCGCGCACATCTTCTACGCTCTGGAATTAGTAGCTGAGAAACCCATTGGGCGAAACAAACTGGCTGAAAAGCTAAGCGTGGGAGACGGCGCAATCCGCACAATAATCAACCACCTGAAAGACGCGGATTTAATTGAAACTTCCAAAGCAGGATGCACGCTAACCGCTAAAGGCATAGGCATTTGGAAGAAATTCACAGAGTTCTTCCCGAAGAGAGGCGAAATCGAAAGAACCGACCTAACCAACGCAGAGCACAACTACGGGTTCTTAGTAAAAGACAGCGGACACAAAGTCAAGTCAGGCATCGAGCAACGAGACGCAGCCATAGTCGCAGGCGCAAAACGCGCCGTCGTCATAGTATGCAAAGGCGGACACTTAAGCATCGAATCAGTAAGCAATAATATAGCAAAGGACTTCCCAACGGCAACAAAACAGATTCTCAAAGTCATCCAGCCAGAAGACAACGACGTAATAGTAATCACTGGCGCGGACGTGCTGCAGAAAGCTAAGCACGCGGCGTTCGCGGCAAGCTGGGCGCTCATCAACAACGACAAGAAAAAATAAGCCTCAGCCTGCTACGTTGTGTATTTTTCTCCGCCTGTTAGAATCCGCTCCAGCGTAGTGTTAAAGTTTATCAAACCTTCGTTTGTTTTGGCGGAAACAGGCATCAACATGAATTTTAAGCCAATCTGGCGGATTGCGTTCATTATGTTTCTGCTGAAAAGCCGTTTTGCATCTTCTAACTGTTCAATGGCGTTTTCTAAGGCTCGCGGGTTGGCAGCCCAGTCGGTGATTCGCTCAACTTCTTTTCTCGGAAGCAAGTCGCATTTCGAAAGCAGATGTACCTGAGGCTGGAAGAAGCGGTTGTACACGGCAGCAGAGAGAAACATGTTAGAAACATAGTTAAGCGGGTTAATTGAGAAAACTGCGTCAAACAGGTAAACCATAGCTTTAGGCTCCTTCGTCAACTCGCTCACTATGTAGGGACCACTGGCTCGGAACGCGAACAGCTCCATCTGTCCAGGCGTGTCCACCAGAACAATATCCGCGTCCGCCTCTTCTAAGTCCCGCGTGACATTGTCAATTTCGTCCGCTATCAGGTCAGCAGCCATAATCAAAGCGCCATTAGGCCCCAACCCGTATTTCTCCATCAAATCGCCGACATCCACGTAGTTCCGAACATCCACATCCGGCGAGTACGGAAGCTTTAACGCACCTGGGTCTAGGTTTACGACGGCTACGTCTTGCTTTGACATTTTCAGCCAGTCGCTGAAGGCTGATGCAAACAGGGACTTACCCGAACCGGCGGTTCCTATGATGAAGACAACAGGCATCTTTGTTTACTCCTTTTCCTGTGCGGTTGTGTCGGTTTAGACGTAATAACCTTTCTATCACTGGCACTAACCTAGTTAAAGAAAAAAAAGAAAAAGAGGATTTTACACGGTTTATTCTACGTGGACTCTGAAGAGGTCAACGTCTTCGCGCATGCTCGGCGTCAATTCAAGGAAGTCTCGTACTGCACGTTCGATGTCTCGTGACTGAGTGACGTATCTGCCAACGATGAGCACGTCAGCGCCTTTCTCTAAAGCTTCTTTCGCAGTTTCCGGCACTATGCCGCCTGCGACTGCAATCAGGAATTTTTTGCCCTTAAATGTTTGACGTAGCATTTGTATGCGTTCCAATCCCATGCTTCTGCCCGTTTCTTGGTCTATGCCTCGGTGCAGTATAACCATGTCTGGGAACTCTTTCAGCTGCTTAAGCTTTGCAACAGGGTCTTCAACGTTCAGCATGTCTACAACGCCGTATATGCCGAGCCGTTTTGCTTCGTGCACAAAAGCGTTGAGTGTTTCAGGCGGTGCTAGTCCTGCGGCAACCACTGCGTCTGCCGTGTCTTCGTAGGCTATGTCCACTTCAACTTTGCCCACGTCCAGCGTCTTCAAGTCCGCAATCATGAAAGCGTCTTTGGCGGTTTGCCGTAGCTCGCCTATCACGCGTGTTCCGTAGCGTTTAATCAGCGGCGTGCCCACTTCTATGATGAGCCTGTCGCTGCCAGGCAACTGTGCAATGATTTTCTTGCTTCCTTCCAGACTTGGCACGTCAAGTGAAATCTGCAGGTAAGGCGGTCTCCATAAGCGCGGCACTTTGAAGCCCATTATCGGATGCTTCGCGCGGTCCTTGTCGTAAAGCATTTTCTCAACAGACGGATAGTTGCTTAAGGCTCTTCGCAGCGCCAGCTTTGTTGCGCCATAGTTGTACTGGTATATTCTGCGGTAATCGCTTGCTTGCGGGTGAATGAACACGCTGCACACGATAACCCAGTCATCCACCTTGTCCCGTGGGATAACGTCTTCTTCCACCGCGTCCGCAACAGCTTTCGCAACTGCAGCCTGCGCTGGACCGAAAATCTTTCCAGTGTCCGCCATGTTCTTCACAGTTACCTTCGGCACCAGCAACGTGTGCGGCTTAGGCGGAAGATTCGGCCTGATAACCGCCAGTAAAGGCGTGTGTCCCACGGAAAGGCTTGTTAAGCCAGTAGCGAAGGCTTCTCCAACTGGTCCGCTTTTGTCGCCTATCATCAAGTCTATGTGTGCAACTTCGTTGCCTTCGCCTAAAAGAGCCTCGCCGATCAGGTAAACGCACCCTATATCAGCTACAGCTTTAACTGCAGTAGGTGTCGGCATTTGATCCAAAACTTCTTTGAAGTCGACATTAAACTCCTTTAACCACGTGTAAAGTGTGTCTCTGTGAATGTTCAGCATCTTCGCTATGCCCGATATTGTCGGTTTACGCTTTGAAGGAGCTCTTACGGTAGTTGCTTTTTGTGTAGTTTCCGTCAAGATTTTTATGAATTCTTCTCGTGTTTCAGGTTTTTTAGTGTCTCTTCCCGACATTTTGTCGCCTCTACGCTCTCTGTGTGGCAGCTTGTATATAAGAGTGTCGGATAAACTTGGTTTTTCACCGCAGTAATAGGTGTTTTTCGGGGTGAAGTGTCGGTAAAGCTGTTTCGCCGTAGTTTCTGGAAAGGCACAGTGACAGCGCGTTGGCGGTTATTTTGTGTTTTCTTGTTTTTCAGCGGTAGCTCTATATATTTTAAGCTCGTAAGAGTGAGCATTTAACGTTTCAAAGGGTGTCTGGATGTCGCGGACTAATTGGGCGTGTGTAGGCATCATCTTCTTAAGTATTATACTTTTCTTGTACGGTGCCAACTTCTACAACGCGTTTGTCGGTTGGGCGGGTGTTTTCCTTTTCATAGGCGTGATTATGGCTTTTCTGATTCTGTACATTTACCGCGAATTAACCAAAAAGTGAAAAAGTTCAGAACCCGTAAAGCGCGCGGTATTTTTCTTCCAGATACTCCAAGTAGGGTTCAGCGTCTAAGGGGGTTCCCGTGATTTTCTTTATGAGCGCCGCTGGGTCGTACAAGTCTCCTTGGCGGTGGACGTTTGTAGTGAGCCACTGCTGTATGTTTCGCAGGTTGCCTTCCGCGAGTTGGCTGCGCCAGTCGGCTATGTCCTCGTTGATTCGGGCTATCATTTGGCCGCTGTAGATGTTTCCGAGCGCGTAGCTTGGGAAATACCCGTATAAGCCGCTTGCCCAGTGTGTGTCCTGCATTACGCCTTCAGAGTCGTTGTCAACTGTTACGCCCAAGAATTCTTTGTATTTCTGGTTCCATATTTCAGGCAGCTGGTTAACTTCGATGTTGTTTGCGAACAGTTCGCTTTCGATTTGGAACCGTATTATAATGTGAGTGCAGTAGGTAACTTCGTCGGCTTCGATGCGGATTTTCGAGGGCTTAACCGCGTTTATAGCGTGCAAAAACGGCTCCAACTTGAGGCTGGACAGGCTTGGATGCATAGTTTTAAGTTTAGGCATGAAGCCAATCCAGAATTCGCGGGAGCGCCCGATTATGTTTTCTGTGAAGCGAGATTGCGATTCATGTATGCCGTAGGAACAGGGCGCGCCGACAGGCTGGTATTTCCACTCCTGCGGTAAACCCTGCTCATACAACGCGTGGCCCGCCTCGTGAAGTGTCGAGAAAACGGCACTTGTGAAGTTGTCAGCGTAATAGTGCGTTGTAATGCGCACATCATCGTAGTAGCCTGCAGTGAACGGGTGCTCAGTCTCGTCGATTCTCCCCGCAGCATTCGGCGAGGCAACATCGTAGCCAAGGATGTCTGCAATGGCTTTCGTGATTTGACGTTGTGTTTCCACGGGTACGTTAAGGCTGAGCAGGCGGGTGTCTGG
>CAZYUQ010000128.1:0-4726 GCA_964650565.1 uncultured Candidatus Bathyarchaeia archaeon
TGGTTCACAGAAAAGGCGCTACACGCGCGTTTCCGTCTGGGCACCAAGAGGTTCCAGCTGACTACCGCGGTGAAGGGCAACCTGTGCTTATTCCTGGAAGTATGGGGACGAGTTCGTGGGTGCTGGTTGGCACTGAGCAGGCTATGGAGTTGTCTTTTGGTTCAACAGCGCATGGTGCAGGGCGAATGATGAGTCGTTCCGCTGCTAAACGGCGTTACTGGGGTAGCGACGTGAAAACTGCTTTGGAGAAGCGCGGAATCGTTGTGCGGGCTGCGAGCGCTCAGGTTTTGGCTGAGGAAGCGGACGCCGCTTACAAGGATGTGGATGCTGTGGCTGACGTGAGCGACAAACTGGGAATCGCCACGAAAGTTGCTAGGCTCGTGCCAATAGCGGTCATCAAAGGCTAAAGGTTCCCAGTGTAACACAATTGACGCGGCTTCGACAAATGTTGATTATGGCAAAGCTAAAAAGGAAAGACGAGCAGAATAACTCCCCAAGTTTAGGGGGAAACTGGACAAATGTTTAACGCAAAAGAGTTTATTGAGAATTCTTTGAAGGAAATCAGGAAGACCGTTGGAGAAAGCCGCGTAATCTCTGCTTGTTCAGGCGGTGTTGACAGCACCGTTACAACTGCCATAGTTCACAAGGCAGTAGGCGACAAGTTAGTCGCGGTTTTCATAGACGACGGCTTGCGCAGAGAAGGCGAACCTGAATTCGTGGTTAAAACGCTCAAGAACTTAGACATCAAAACCAAGTATATTGACGCGAAAAAAGAGTTCTTTGAAATTTTCAAGGGCAAAACCGACGCTGAGGAGAAACGGAAAGCTTTCAGAGACAAATTCTACAAGACTTTAGGCAAAGCCGCTAAAGAAGAGAAAATCGCATTCATCGCGCAGGGAACAATAAAGGCTGATGTTATCGAAACCGTGGGCGGCATAAAATCCCAGCACAACGTTCTGGAGCAGATAGGCATTAACCCTGAAATTTACGGCTATAAAATCCTTGAACCGCTGAAGGAACTGTTCAAGCCAGACGTTAGAAAAGTAGGGCGCGAACTGGGTCTACCAAAAGAAGTGTCTGAACGAATGCCGTTTCCAGGTCCCGCCTTGTCACTGAGAGTCCTCGGCGAGGTCACCCCAGAACGCGTCGCAGTAGTGCGGAAAGCCACCGAGATCGTTGAAGAGGAAACGCGGAAAATAGACACTTTCCAAAACTTCGCCGTGCTCCACAGCGACAAAGCCACAGGCATAAAGGCAGGCAAACGCGTCTACGGAAACATAATCACCATACGCATCGTGGACTCAGAGGACGCCGTAACCGCAAAAGTTCGAAAAGTTCCCTACGAAATTCTCATGTGTATCGCAGCGAGAATAACAAGCGAAATACCCAGCGTTGTCCGCTGCCTGTACGACATAACCGACAAACCGCCGTCAACCATCGAGTTTGAATAAACCCAAGCTTGCCTCCGCGGGGGGCATCTCCCATTTTTCCCTGAATCGGGTTCTAAGCGTTAAGAGTGAAGGTTAATACCCAGCTTTCTGCATCTTTAGTGGTGAAGGCGTTTCGCCGTGTCATATAAGGACGAATGCGGAATCTGCGGCAGGGTGCTTCGCGCTTACCGCTTGAGGAAATGCGAACGATGCAAGAAGTTGTTCTGCCGAGATTGCATGGTGGCGGACGTGGCTACTGGCGACCCGACACACCTGCTGTGCCTGAACTGCGCTAGCCGCGTTGTTTCTCCGCGGCAACGCTCGAAGTACGGTGGGCTAACGAATCATTTGAAGTTCAGAGGCGCATTCACTAGGCTTGTGAAGCTTTCTTTTGCCCGCATAGACGGGTTAATCGGCAGCAATCTTCCAATGAATGCGTACAAGGAGGAGTCTTGGTGGCGCAATTCGCCTCCAACTGTTCACGCGAAGGCTTGGTTAGATGCGGGTTGGGAAGTGCAGGAAGTAAACCTGAAGGAAGGCTACGTGGTGTTCAAGAAAGTGCGCGATGTGCCCTTTAAACGCAAAGCGCGCAAGAGCAAGACTACGAAGCCTTTTACGCCTGTTCGTGTCCGCTCATCGAAGCCTAAGGTGCCGTCTAAGACGAAAGTGTCAAAGCTTTACGCTAGGATTAAGAATTTGGAGCGTCAGCGGACGGCGCAAGGCTACGTTAGAGGGTTTAAGCCTAAGTCGCAGCATGAGAAGAAACTGTTTAAGCCTGACGAAAAACCGCGATAGCCTGCGAAACGAAGCGTGCGTTTTCAAGCGGCGCTTCTGTAAAGGCTAATGTGGATAGAGTGTGATGGGATTCGTGTTCGGTGGCTTGTGTTTTCGCTCTCTGCTGGTTATGTTGCGTATTTCTGCTCGGGCATTAGCACTGCAAAAGTTAACCCAGTGTTAGTTTCCTTGTTTGGTTTGGTTCCTTTTCCTCTGGAGCCTGACCAATAGAGGCTCCAGCCAACAAGCCAGATGAAAACGGCTATCGGCAAAATTAGAAGCAGAGCTAATTTGTTTCGCTTACGCATAAAATGCCATTAGACTGATAGGTTAATATAACTTTTTAACATGTACATGTATAGCTAACTAATAATTCGCTTTTTTCAACTTTGAACGGCACATATTTCAAAATTACAATAAGCTTAGAGCCATCAAGTAGCCGTTCAAGGGCTAAAAAACGAGCCACCAGCACCTTTACTTTTAGAACTGAACTTATAAACGAAGAGATACCATGCTGCAAAGTGACAAGCTGAACCGAGGAATGCAGGTTGCCTTTTTGGTTTAGGCGTTTCCATTTGCCTTTCAAGTCACTTAACAGTTCACGTGGCGGATTCATAGAATAATAATTGGCACTTGGGGCATTGCCTCAGGCTAACATGTATCTGCTTTTCCTTTTCAGCATCTATTATCGGAGTGCCAAGCTCAACAGTTTCGCTTCCACATCTGGGGCATCAATTCTTATACAACTCCCCAACAACTCCCTCATGTTCTATTACCTGTTACGTTTTTGTTAGTTAAAAATTCATCGCCGTCCCCGCTCCGCAGTTTTTTCTATCATTCACATCACAAGTTCTGCAAAATTTGCATAAATCAGACAACTTGCAATCACTCTAAGCTAAGTAAGCGGCACTCTGACTTCAGGGTCAAGCAATAGAGAAGCTTAAAATAGCCTTCTTAAATGAAAAGTAATGTCAAGCGGTCGTCGTCTAGTTGGTTTAGGACACAAGCCTTAGGGCAAACTAATTTTTCAGGGGCTGTTTGTTTTTCTTTTTTTGTTCTTGTTGCCATTTTTCTTGTCTCCTTTGGCTGATAACATTGAGTTTTTCTAGATTTAAGCTTTGTTCTCAAATTCGGGTCAACCGTAAGACTTTTACTCAAACAATTAGAATACAATAAATAGGGAACGTTGTTGCGTAGAAAACTGTTCCTCTCTGGCGTAGTTCTTTTTATTTTGTTATGGTCTTCTCTAGTTGTTTCTGTTGATGCGGCTTCCATGTGGAGCAGAACCTACGCGGGAATAGGCGAGGAAGGCGCTTACGCGTTGGCTGCAACATCTGACGGAGGATACGCCCTAGCAGGTTACACAAAGCCGGTTGACGTGTATTCTAAAGATTTTTGGCTGGTAAAAACTGACGCGGACGGCATCATGGAATGGAACAGAACATACGGAGACACGGCGGATGAAGTGGCTTACGCGTTGGCTGCAACAGAGGATGGCGGATACGCACTAGCGGGCTACACAAGAGAGAACGTCGTTGATAACTCCAAGTTTTTCTTGATTAAAACCGACGCGCTTGGGAACATGGAGTGGAATAGGACATACGAAACGCCGCTTTCCGATGAGGCAGGGTCGATAATTGCGACATCGGATGGTGGATACGCGTTAGCTGGCCGCTCTATGTGCATTAAGACTAACGCGGTTGGGGATGTGGAGTGGAACCAGACATACGACACATGGGGTTTCTCAAGTCAACTGTTAACTGCCACATCAGACGGAGGTTACGCGATAGCTCAAACTACTGGTAGCGGTGACTTCTTTTTGGCTAAAACTGACGCGTTGGGGAATATGCTGTGGAACAAGACATATGGAGGAGCAGGATACGACTGGGTTTACGCGTTTGTTGCTACATCCGATGGAGGCTTCGCATTAGCAGGTACATTCAACTCAATAGGTCCATTTTCCACTGAAAGCGTTAGTGTTGGGACGGCTGAGGCTGGTACACTTGAAGATACAGAGGACTACTCAGATAGCAACGGGGCTGATTTTTGGCTTGTTAAGACTGATTCCGCTGGAATCATGCAGTGGAACCAAACCTACGGGGGAACGGACGCGGACATGGCGCGCTCGTTGGTTGAGACATTTGATGGAGGATACGCGCTGGCAGGTGGACATTGGTTTGTTAAGACCGATGCACTTGGGAACATGGAATGGAACAAAACATACGTGGGATATGCCCGGGCATTGGTTGCGGCTTCTGATGGAGGCTACGCCATAGGCGGTATTGATAATAGTGATTTTTGGCTGGTGAAGACCGACGAGTTTGGTGTGGTTCCAGAGTATTCGTCATGGTTTGTTCCCGCATTAGTGCTGACGGCGTCTGCGTTCATTATAATCAACAAAAAAAGGCTTCTCCACAAACGCTCATGAGAGCCTGAACTCTTTTTGTCTGTTATGGTTCTGTTTTCTTTTGCTGGCTGTAGTTGTTGTTTCTTTAACGGTTGTAAGAAACTTGTTTGTGTAG
>CAZYUQ010000129.1:0-4700 GCA_964650565.1 uncultured Candidatus Bathyarchaeia archaeon
ACGGCGGATTTGGCTTATGTTGCGCATGCTTACTTAGCTGAGGGTTTGGCCTCGTTGGCTTTGGAAAAGGCGGCGGAGAACGGCGTAGGCGCTGTTGGTTTCTCGGGCGGTGCGGCTTGCAACGCGTTGTTGGCTTCGCTTATGCGTGCGCGTGTTGAGGCGGCTGGCTTGCGTTTTCTGGTGCATGAGGCTGTGCCTGCGGGTGACGGCGGGGTTTCTTTCGGTCAAGCCGTGGTAGGTGGATTCTGGCGTTTTTAAACCATAACCGTTTTATCGCCGTTTACGCTCGGTTTAACGTTGACCACGCATGTGTTTAGCTATTCCCGCACTTGTTAAAAGTGTTGACGGCGACAAAGCCCAAGTGGACTTCGGCGAAGGCGTCTTAAGAGAGGTTAACGTGACGCTTGTCAACGCCAAAGTAGGCAACTACGTTCTGGTGCACGCGGGCTACGCGATTCAGCTTATGGACGAGAAAGACGCTTTAGAAACTTTGAGATTGTGGAACGAGATTCTCGCAGTTCAAAAAGAGTAAGAGGGCAAGTTGGCGAGGTTATGAGTGAAAAACTCAGGTTTCGAGACCCAGAATTAGCGCGGAGCGTAACGCAGAAAATCCAAGCGTTAACACCAAAAGATAACCCCATCAAAATCTGCCATGTCTGCGGCACACACGAATGGACAATTACGCACAATGGTTTACGCAGCCTTTTGCCCTCCAACCTTGAGGTTATCGCTGGACCAGGCTGCCCCGTCTGCATAGTTCCCGCTTCAGAGGTTGACGCAGCTGTTGCCTTAGCGTTAAAAGGCGTGGTGATCACGTGTTTCGGCGACCTTCTCCGCGTGCCAGGTTCACGCATGTCGCTTTTAGACGCCAAAGCCAAGGGCGCTGACGTTCGCGTAGTTTACAGTGTAAGCGACGCTGTTCGAATGGCTGAGAATGAGGCGGATAAGGAGTTTGTTTTTTTCGCGGTGGGTTTCGAAACGACCGCGCCTTCCACGGCTGTTGAAGTCTCGCAGAAGCCTTCCCGCAACCTGAGCTTTCTTATCGCTCATCGTGTGGTTCCGCCCGCCATGGAGCTGCTCGCTCGCATGGAAGACTTGCGGTTGAACGGGTTTATCGCGCCGGGTCACGTCAGCACTATAATCGGGCTTAAGCCTTACGAGGTTTTTCCTGCGAAGTATGGTTTGCCCACGGTTGTTGCTGGTTTTGAACCTTTGGATGTGCTGTTTGCTGTTTACATGGTGCTGAAGCAGTTGAGCGCGGGTAAGCCGAGGTTGGAGAATGAGTATGTGCGTGGTGTGAGGTGGGAAGGTAACGTTAAAGCGCAGAGGTTAATCCGCGATGTTTTTGATGTTGTTGATGGCAGGTGGCGGGGGCTAGGCACAATCCCCGCTTCGAAGCTTGCGCTTAAAGCGCAGTATGCTGTTTATGATGCGGAGCGGAAGTACCATATCAAGCTTGGGGAGGGTGTTGATTCGCAGCCTGGTTGCCGTTGCCACTTGGTTGTTATTGGCAAAATTAAGCCTGTTGAATGTCCGTTGTTTATGAAGGCGTGTACTCCGCAGAATCCTGTGGGTGCTTGCATGGTGAGCATGGAGGGCACGTGCAGAGTTTGGGCGAAAACCGTTAATGTTTAGCAGATTCTCGGCACGGGGTCGCCTACGGGTCTGGCGAGTATGCGTTTGCCGCCTACCTGCGTTTGCATGGCTACGCCTTTGAACGCGGTTGTGGCTTCGCCGATTATCTCTGCGTTTTTGCCTTCGCTTGTTTGTTTCAGGAACTGCAGGATTTGTTCGGCTTTGGCGGGTACTGCGGCTATGATTATTTTTCCTTCGTTGCCGACTTCCAGCGGGTCTAAGCCTAGCATTTCGCATGCTGCTTGTACGTCTTGTCTGATGGGAACTTTGGCTTCGTTGATTAGTATGCCTATTTGTGATTTTTCGCTCCACTCGTTTAATGCGTCGGCTAAGCCGCCTCTGGTGGGGTCTTTCATTGCTGTTACTCCGCCGGCTTCAGCTAGCATGCGTTGAATCATGTGGTTTAAGGGTTTAACGTCTGATTCTATTTCGCTTCCGAACTTTAAGCCCTGTTGCGCTGAGAGCACTGCTAAGCCGTGGTCGCCTAGTGTGCCTGAAAGGATAATTTTGTCGCCTGCGGCTACGTTAGCGTCCAGAATCCACCTTGCTGTGAAGCTGCTTCGGTGCTGCCGTACAACTTTTAGGTTGTTTTCTAGCGCTGGGGTTCTTCTGCCTATGCCTGAAATGTTCATGACGCAGCCGCCTAAACTGCCCTTCTCCACCACTTTCGTGTCGCCCGTGACTATGCCTACGCCTGCTTCGCGGCATGTGCTTTGCATGCTGAGCAAGATTCGCTCTAAATCCGTTATGGCTAAGCCTTCTTCCAAGATTAACCCGCACGCTAACGCGTAAGGCTCAGCGCCTAACGCTGCGATGTCGTTTACTGTTCCTGAAACGGCTAAGCGCCCGATGTCCCCGCCTGGAAAGAAAATGGGTTTAACCGCGTGGCTGTCGCTTTTGAGGACTACGTCGCCGACGGCAGCTGCGTCATCCAACGCTTCAAGCGGCACTTCGGCGTTGCTGTAGCCGCCTAGATACTTTACAACGTAGTTTTGGACTAAACTGTGCATGACGGTGCCGCCTGCACCATGCAACATAGTAACCGTATCTTTCTTGCTGCTCATTACGCTCTTGCCTTCTTCTAGGTCTATGGCTCCGCGGTAAAACATAAACACATCGCACCCAACCCGAAAGAATTGCCCAAAATTTGTTTTCTGTCACGGCAAGCAAGACTAGATAATAACGAACTTTCAGCATGGAACAAGCTTACTAGAAGCACTAAAAGAAGGCGGGTTTGAGCCTACTCGTCTACTCTGTAGCTTTTTATTCCAGTTCCAGCTCAAGATGAACAAAATTGGATAGATTATTAGTACTATAAGACCAGCTATTCCACAACTAAACAATGGCTTTTGATAAACTATGTAGGCTCCACTGGGAATAAGTATAGCATTGATTTCTTCGTCTCTTAAATTCTCAATCTGTACGCTATAATTGCCAAATTTGGTAGAATACGGATTAGGTAGAAGACTATTGACGGTTGCGCCGCCGAACCATACTTTCTTATTGAACACCATGCCATCTTGGTCTTGGACTTTTAATGAAAAAGAAGAAGTGTTAGTAAATATCCACGCGGTGTTTGAAAAATACTCTGTCCATTCACAGAAATCGTTCCTTGTTTGTGAAGTGTATACGAGAATCTCCTGTTGCCCAACAGAATATCCACAAGTCGAGCCAGAATTTGATTGAATAAAGGTTGTGTTATAGCCGAATGTTTGGTGGGGTCCTATTCTGACAGGGATCATTTCACTTTCTAGCTTGGCTTTGAAGAGGTCTACTTGGTCTTGAGTTGTAAACGTTAACGCATAAACGGACGCTGTCAACAGGGCGACCGCAAATATTACCGAGAAAACTAATGCTAACCTGCCGACTCTTTTTGCACGCTTGTTTGTTCTGTTCGACTTGTCTTGTTCTTCAACTTTGCCTACCAACTCAATTGCAGCCAATCCAACGCTTGATAACGCGTATTTTCCGTCTTCAGTGTGGGTTACAATATCGCCCATGCTCTTGATGTGATAATTTAAATGGCCATTATCTATGGACACTGCCTCAAGTATCTCGGAAAAACTAAGCGGCTTGTTATAGAGCATTCTCAGTATTTTTCTGCGTAACGGATGCCTTAAAGCTGAGAGAATCAACGAATACGTCTCTTCTTCAATTTTGTCTTCTGCCAATGCTCTATCACTGTCCAGTCTAAAGAAAAACGCTTCAGCTCAAAAGGTTTTTTGTGAAAAAACTTTCACTTCAAAAACGACGTCAGCTTCCCACGCCAAACTTCGTTTTATGTACTTGTAGCTGAGGGCGTCAAGGTCTACCCCCACCGCTTCCCGCAGAACTATATAAAGGGGCTATAGTTTTTCCCACGCGCTAGAGCACAGTACACCTCCATGTTACTAGAAGTTACTAAAAATTGTTACTTCATCTTCGCAAACCCCAAAACGTCGTGATTTTGGAAAAACTATAAAAGCTTAACCGCACTCAAACACTAATGCACACCTCACTGCTCGAATACACCCTCCAAAAAAGGGAACCACCCTAGTCTACTTTTTAAAAAAACTAGCACTGATACGGAAAGCCATATAAATCCCCATTACGCTGTTGAATTGCACAATCGGAGAGAAAACACAAAATGCCAAAATGGGGATACTCGATAATAACCGACGAACTCGACCCAGAAAAAACAGCAAAAGCAAGCGGACGAGAAATCCGAGTATCCCACAAAAGCACCCGCGAAGTATGCCACACAATCAAAGGCATGACCCTCTCCAAAGCAAAAACCTACCTAAATAACGTCATAACCAAAAAACAACCCGTCCCATTCACCAGATTCAAAAAGAAAGCCGCGCACCGCCACGGCATAGAAAAAGCCTTCGCAGGAAGATACCCCGTAAAAGCCGCCCAAAAAGTCCTCAAAGTCCTCGAAAACGCAGAAGCAAACGCCGAAAACAAAGGCCTAGACCTAGACCAACTCGCCATACTACACGCAGCAGCCTACCCAGGCATGAAAATCAAACGCTACACACCACGAGCCCACGGACGCTCAGCACCAAAATACGACACCCTAACAC
>CAZYUQ010000130.1:0-4588 GCA_964650565.1 uncultured Candidatus Bathyarchaeia archaeon
TTGGTATCGGCTGTCGTGGCTATCGTTGGTACACGCTATTTCCGTAAACAACCAAAAACCAAAAGGTACAATATTGTGAAAGTGTAGCAAACTGCGAAACCTACATTTTCACTTTCCCAATCTTTTTTGTCGCTTAATTATATACTGTCTAGAAAACCCAAGAGGTTCATGAACCTTTGAGATTTGAGAGCATAGCAGTATTTGTATTTGCACTAGTTAGAGAGGAAATACCATCAATAAGACGGAAGCAAGAACGGTAATTTTTTATATTGGACAAGCTCAAGAACACTCAATAACAAAACGGAAAGTTGAATTTGCCAGCAATAAATTGTCCTAATGGAACAAAAAGTAACCGAACCGTGGAAATCGACGAAATCGACATCAAAATTCTACGAGAGCTAATTGAAGACGCGCGAACGAAAATTAAGGATATAGCAAAGAAATGCGGCTTATCATGTGTTGCAATAGTAAACAGGGTTAAGCGCTTGAAAGCTGCAGGCGTAATAACAGGAGCCGTGCTATACCTTGACATGAGCGGCTTGGGCTATATGTACCCAGCATCTATTGGCATCAATTTAAATTGTAGTCAAGAGTTGAAACTCGCTGAATTAATTCATGAGAAAGCGAAAGTAGTTATGTTTGAACACACTATCGGTGAGAATGATGTGAGCATCTTTTGCGTCGCAAGAAGCATTAGAGAATTAGACGAATTAAAACAAATACTAAAAAAACAGCCACAAGTGCGAAGAGTAACCCTCAACATCTGGAGCACACCATATTTCACTTTTAAAAATTTGGATATACACCCCACAAAGGTCTGAATGTATGGACGAACTTGACCTGAAGATAATAAATCAATTAACAAAGGACGCCCAAAGGTCTTTTTTAAGCATAGCAAAAGAAATTGGCGTTTCACCGAAAACTGTGCAAATGAGGTACAAGAAACTGCAAGAAGAAGGAATAGTCTTGCGCTCCTGCATAATAGTTGACCTTTCAAAACTCGGATATCAGGGTAAAGCTTTCTTAAGGATAACTAATGCAAGCAACCATGATAAAATGGAGACTATTGATGCTCTCAAACAAATGCAAAACATATTCTCAATAGTCGAAATTCTCGCAGGAGATATTGATGTGCTTGCTCTTGTAGCAGTCAAAGATTTCAACAGCATAATCAATTTAGTAAATGAAGTTAAAAAGTTGCCAAGTGTGGATCGCGTAAAAGTTATATTCAGCAATGAGACGGCATTCCCAGTTGGTAAAGATTTTAATGCCTTGTTCCGGACAAAAAAAGAAGATAGGGTTAAGCTTGCGTCCGAAAAGAGGCAAAGAGTTTAACTGGGCACGTTGTTACTGTAGGGGTTTGCTGAGGCTCTGAGAACCAAACACAAAGGAGAAAAGAAAGAATACACCTTCACGAAACAAGGCTGCAGTCATTTTTATCAGAGCCTTTTCAGCCCCTTCCCGCATGCTTGCTTGGTTATTGACTAAAAAAGGGGAAATAGAGTTTCGGTTTCGTGTTGCCATTTTAAGATCGCTTCCTGAGCAGCAGTATTGTGGCTATAGCTAGTGCAATGATTATCGCGACTGTTGCAGCTATTATCAGCATTGTATTATCTGGTGGTAATTGTAGCGGTTCTTGTGTTGGTGCTGCTGTTGGCGCTGGACCCACGAATATGGAAGTTGATGCTCCTGAACTGCTGTAGGATTCATCGCCCGCGAAAGTTGCCATAATCGTGTAATCGCCCTCAATTGGCGGAATCCACGAAATGCTGAATGTACCATAATAGCCGTTGCTTGTAACTGTACCAATGTTCTGATAATTGCCGTTCGAATCCAGAGCGGTTAACGTCACTGGAACACCAGTTATCGTTTCATTGCCCCAAATTCCACCGATTGGCTGCTGCATATGCAAGTATTCCATCTGCGTGGTCATTGAGTCTTTTGAAACGCATGGCGTATTTGGCTGCGCCAGAGACAGATCCAGCACAGTGCCTTGTATCACAATGCTTTCACCCAACGGTATAGAAGTCAATGGTGCTTCAACTGTTGTTACGCTTTTGCCTTTGCCGTAGACATACATGTAGCCGTCCCACGAGTTTGAAGCTGTTAAGTAGCCGTCAACGATAGCGCCTGGTGTCTGCTCTCCTGTTATTCGCCATATGCCCTCGCCCGTCGTGATGTTTATGCAGTGAAGACTCCACCCTCGCGTGCGGGGCCAACTGGGTGTGTGCTCAGTATTAGCCACGTACATTTTTCCGTCAGCAATATAGCCGCCAGAGTTGAAAGGATAAACCTCTTGCCCATCTACAGCATAAGGACTTTCGAAGTTTGCGGGCGCAGTTGCAACATATTTCCAGACTATTGTTCCATCAGTCCAGTTGAAGGCGTAGACGCCGTCGTAAGATTGTCGGAATAACATGCCGTAAGCTGATTGCACAGCGTAAGCTCCGAAGCTAGGTTCTCCAAAAGGATAATCCATCGTCTCGCTTCTCCAGGCTAATTTCCCTGTTCGGAGGTCATACGCCAGCCAGACGCCGCTTTGCGTCAGCAACGCCACTTTCCCGTGGTCAGAGACCATACACGATGCACTGTAGGTGGTTTCATCTGGTACATAGACGTTCCATGGCAGCAGTTGACCTGTTTCCAGGTCAGCAGCAGTTATATTTATACCCCAGTAAATTTCCGAGCCTGTTTCATATGTTCTAGTTATCCAAGCAGCTATGCCTACATTGAAATCTGCGGTACAGATGCCTGTAGCACTTACGTACTGACCAGGTAGGGCTGGCCATGGCCAACTTATGTTGCTTACTATCCTGCTATCGAGGCTACCTCTGCCTACTGAGGTCCAGTTTATCAAGCGATATTCAGTTGTTCCTCCAGATCTTATTGTTTGCAGGGACAAGAAATAGTTGTTCATGTAGTAGGTGGCTGACCTTGACGTCAACGGTGAAATCGAACTTTCAGTAACACTGCCATCCCATGGATCAATTTTGTATAGGCTGCTGCTGCTTACCGTTAAAAGCTCTACGGACCAAGTACCAGTTGCAAGCGCATCCTCTGCTGGGCTGATGTATCCAAGGTAGCTCGGTGTGACACCGCCTTCCGAAGTTGGTATTGCATAGTACTGTTCGCCAGTGCGCAGGTCATAGCATACTGCACAGGTTGTCGGCACGCCATTGATCGGCAGCGTCATGGTGTCGTAGCATCTTCCCTCGTAGACCAAGCTTGGATTACCGGCGACACCATATCCCGCAGTATTACCGTATATCCCCGCCATACCGCCTATTATACCGGCTATGGCGTCCTGTCGCTTCCACACTATGTGTGCACTGTTCGGTCCTGTAACCCATGGAGTGAAATCATAGCGACCGGCGCTATCGTGCGGGTTTGTGTTGGGATAGAGTTCGTCCCACATAGCACCGCCTCCGATGTAGCCAGTGCCCGGCCAATTTCCCAAAATCGGCCACCACTCTCTATTATTGAGTGATGCTGGTCGTGTCCAGTAGTCGCTTGGAAGAGCCGCAGGAGGCCAAGAATACACTATGTCTGCTTGTACGGTGAGCGTTTCTTCTGGCGCGGAACTGGGCTTATAGTAGGCTGAGCCCATCGTTACGCCCGAACTGTTCGTTACGATGTATCCGTTATAGTATCGTCCTGCTGGGAAATACGTTCCAAGATAGTCAACTTTGACTTTCCAGTCGCCAACTTGATCGGGGTAATATTCAAACCACATTGCAGCGGTAGCAGGTTCAGAATCTAGCGTTAAAACGTCGGTGGTTCCGTCTGGCTTCGTGAATGTGACTTTGAATGCGTCAGGAGCGAATCGATTATTTGAAGCAAGTGCTGGGTTAATCCACATGGTAACCAGCAATGACTGACCGACGCCTATGGGGTTAGGCCTGATGGAAAGAAAGCATTTAGTGTCATGAGTTGAGTCAACGGTAACGCCGGATGGTAGCGATCCACTCGTCGGTTGCGTTGAGGAAAGCTGAGCATTGACTGGCATATTAGCCATCAGCATAACAGAAGCCATCAATAGAGCTATAAGGATTCCAAAAGACATCGTTTTGTTTATCGTTGAAATCTGCAATTACATATTCTCCTATTACTATTTTTTTCCGTGAGCAGCATATCAAAGAAATATATATTTAAATTTTTCCTAGAGTGTATATTTAAGGAAAAATTCTTAATCAGATACCTGTATAGATATGAAGTTTTAATACTAAAAAAGCGCAAAACTCCATTCCACTGTTATTAGAAAAGTGCAAATGGCGCTCTTTTAAAAGATGAAGTGCAACCAGCAACCGTACCCCACAAACCTCTTGGAACTCTTTGTGTCCAGTAAATAAAAGCGTAGCCTTCCGCATAAAAGACTCATGTTTCTATCGTGATGCCGGCTCATTTCAATCTGAAATGGCTACAGTAATGCATAATGTGTTACTATCCAAAGAAAGATTCTTGAAAAAAATGGGAGGGGCAAAGGTATAACTCTCGCAGTTTTCTTCACTTACAATGAGTTATAGCTTTTTATTCTTGGGCGTTTGCGGAAGTATCTGGTGCTGACTATCACTGCGATGGTTGACAGCAG
>CAZYUQ010000131.1:0-4513 GCA_964650565.1 uncultured Candidatus Bathyarchaeia archaeon
GGGTATGCCTGAGCGGCTTTACGACATAATGGACCTGCAAATTGACTACTGGGGCAAAGATTACCCGCATGTCAAAGCTATGCGGAACGAGATTATGGAGATGCTTAAGGTTGAGGAGGAAAAGTTCGAGGACACGCTGAAGCGCGGTGAAGGCATGGTGAAGCGCATCGCGGACGAGCTTAAAGCGAAAAGCGTAACCCGCATGTCTGATGCTACGTTGTCGGAGCTGTATGATTCGCAGGGGCTTCCGCCTGAAATCGTGAAGCAAGTGGCTGAGGCTGAGGGCGTGCAGGTGGAGATTCCGGAGAACTTTTACGCGTTAATTGCTAAGCGGCACATGCAGGCGACTAAGCCTGTGGAAGAGGAAGCAGAAGCTGAGCACGCGTTGGAAGCGGCTGTGGAGGGTTTGCAGCCGACTGAGCAAATTTACTACGTGGATCAGTACCTGAAGGAGTTTGACGCTAAAGTCCTCAAAGTGATAAACGGCGAATACGTTGTCTTAGACCGCACATGCTTCTATCCTGAAGGCGGAGGACAGCCTGCAGACCACGGCTTCATAACATTTGGCAAGGCAAAAGCGGAAGTCGTTAACGTGCAGAAAGTGGGCAGAGTAATCGTGCACAAGCTTAAAGGTGATGCCATGCCTGAAGAGTGCGCAGCGGTGAAGGGGCTTGTTGATTGGGAGAAGCGTTACGCGCTTATGAAGGCGCACACGGCTACACACCTGATTAACGGTGCTGCAAGACGCGTGTTAGGTGAGCACGTGTGGCAGCACGGCACGCAGAAGGGTTTGGAGAGTTCGCGGTTGGATATCTCGCATTATCGTCGTTTGTCGCCTGAAGAAGTGCACAAGATAGAAGCGTTGGCGAATCAGGCTGTTTTGGCGAATTTGCGGGTTGAAACCGCTTGGCTGTCGCGGGGCGAGGCTGAGAGCCGTTACGGGTTTAGGCTTTACCAGGGCGGTGCGGTGCCGGGCAAGGAGATTCGCGTGGTGAAAACGGGCGATTGGGATGTTGAAGCGTGTGCTGGAACGCACTTGAACAGCACGGGCGAAATTGGGTTCATCAAAATCGTTTACACGGAGCGTGTTCAGGATGGCGTGGAGCGGTTGGGCTACGCGGTTGGGTTGCAGGCGTTGAAGGCGGTGCAGCGGCAGGAGCGTTTGTTGTGGAAGGTTTCTGAAGTGCTGAGTGCGCCTGTGGAGAAGCTGGACAAAACTGCTGAGAAACTCGTAAAAGAACTGAAAGAAGCCAACGCGGAAAAAAGGAAACTAACCAAGGAAAAAGCAAAAGAAATAGCAGGGGAACACGTAAGTGTCTCAGCTAGTTTTCAAACAAAAGTAACAAAAAAACCAGTAGTAATAGATGATATCACGGTTAGAAAATTCGAGTTTAGCGGAAAAATTGACGTTGACCTCATGGTTCAAAGTGCAAACGAAATAATAGGCAGAGATGAGGGGACAGTTGTGATAATGAGCGGTTCAAATGGGAAAACGGCTAGGGTACTGGTTATGGCTGGGAAAACGGCGGTGGCGAAAGGCGTGCACGCTGGCGAAGTGGTCAAAGCGGTTTCGCCTGTTATCGGCGGCGGAGGCGGTGGAAGACCGAACTTTGCGCAGGGCGGCGGAACACAACCCGACAAACTGCAGGACGCCATCAAAAAAGCTGAAGAAACCATCAAAAAACAGCTAAGTCACTAGGCCATAACTGTTTAGAAAGCGAAAGTGAACACGGCGTTGTTGCTTATTTTCTGTGTTTCTTGAAGTACCCCATAACTACTATAGCAACCACGACCGCAGATGCGGCAGAAGCAGTTACGACTACTGCTGTTGATGTCTCGTTTGTCACGGTGAAGTTGACTGTTTGGCTGGCGCCAATATTTCCAGCAGTGTCCCACGCGTAAACTGTTAGGTTGTGGGTTCCAGCTGCTAATCCTGTTAGCGTGGTGTTTCCAGAAATCGTAACGTTATCTTCTCCGTCAAGGCTGTACGCGGCGCTCGTGATGTTCTCGTTAACCGTGAAGTTTAATGGGATTTCGGTTGAAGTGTATGTCATGTTATCTACTGATATGTTTGAGATGACTGGAGGAACTGAATCCGCTGGGGGAGCTGGTTCTGTTGTGCCAGCACCTGAATCGATGGTGAAGTAGACTGTATCAGTCCAAGTTGCCGTGTAGTTTGAGCTGCCGGGAGTTGTTTCTTTGAAGGGTGCGCCTGGCGGGTTCGCGCCACCGTAACCATAGAGACCGCAGACGATAGTGGCTGTTACGCAGTGTGAGCCTTCAGATAATTTTGGCAGCGCTACTGAGCCAATTGCCTTGTAGACAACGTGCACCTCCTCGGGATTCTCTACAGTCCACGGTATGGAGCCCCCGTCTTTTCCGTCGATATTGTATGTTAACGTGTAACGGACAGCCGAGCATGGAAAAGTGACGTTTAACGCCAGAAATCTGGAATTGTACGTTGCGTTGGCGGGAAACAGAATTTCAACCACAGAATACGAAGTAGGATTAACATTGTCTGCCTTAACAGCGTGAACACTCGCTGCCAACGGAACAAGCAACAATGAAACAGCGAAAAGTGCCCATATCCCTTTCCGATTCATTTTCGTCCAAACCTCTGTTATCTACGTCTAGTATGCAGGTGGCTTATTGCTCTCCCCAGAGAACGCTCTGTTCCGCCAGAAGAACACCTTCAAGAGTCCAAGTCAACGTGGTTAACTTTATTTTGTACCGCACGCCTTAGCTTTAGCAGGCGAATACGTAATGAGATATGAAATTAAATACAAACCATCCTACGCCATGCTTGTTGTTAACTTGGAACAGGGCGAAACCATAACCGCGGAGTCAGGCGCATTGACCTACATGGACCCAAACATAGAAGCGCACACGAAAAAACGCGAAAAAAGCCTCCTCGGCAGCTTAGGCTTAAAACTCATAGGCGGGCAATCCTTCTGGGTAAACGAATACACCGCGAGAGCACCAAACGCAGAAGTCGCATTCGTCTCCGCGCCAGTAGGCGACATCACCATGCTGGAAATCAAACCCAACCAAGGCTACATCATACAAAAATCCGCCTACATCGCATCCACAAACACCGTAGACCTAGACGTGAAATGGGAAGGCTTCACCAAAGGCTTATTCGGACAAGGCTTATTCATGCTCAAAGCCAAAGGCACAGGCTTACTCTTCATCAACACTTTCGGAGCTATAGACACCCACGTGCTGCAAGCTGGGCAAACGATGATAGTTGACAACTTTCACTTAGTTGGCTTCAGCGACACCTGCAGCTACAAAGTCACCAAGTTCGGTGGACTGAAAGAAACCCTGCTCGGTGGCGAAGGTTTAGTAACGCAGATAACTGGGCCAGGCGAAATCTACATCCAAACCAAGAACCTCAGGGAATTCGTAGACTGGCTCTGGACACTGCTGGAACCACGCGTACGCTCAAGAGCACGCTAAAAAATCACAAACCCCTTTTTCTATTCCCAATAGCCCAGACAGCAAAACACTCGACCAAAAACCCCAACTTCAACCCTTTATATACTTACTATGTATGAGGGGGCTATAGTTTTTCCGAGCATACCAGTTCACGCCGCCTATAAACTCAGTACCGTTCGAAACGTGAACTAAAACCTTAAATAATTTCCATGACTATGTATTATATTGAGGGAAAGAGCCAAAGTCTCAGTATCTCAAAGCCTCAAAAACCACAAAAGAACTCATTAACACAAAAAGAGGCTGAGCAACAACACTTCACACTTACAGGGATATCAACGAGCGCTTTGCTCTCAACGGCTTTCTAAAGTTACAATCCCAACAACTCACTCTTTCCCTCAACCGCCTTTTTTTACAACACCCCCACTCCACAACACCACTACACGCAAACTCCAAACCCCACCGAAACTTCTGTTCAACAATATAGTTAACAGAATCTATATGCAAAAAACTTATATACTAAGTTGGATAATCCAACCATGCTTAAGCTACACGCAAAAATTACAACCATCCACAGTAACAAACAACTGCCGTAGCGAAAAACGTTGGGGGTTTTCGGTTCGTCCCCTCCGTTAACCCCCAACGCTTTAACAATTGCCATGATCAACTAAAAGTTCGCCCAGTTTTTCCAAGTTATTAAACATGATGCAGTGTCCTTTTCCCTGAAAGACTTCCACATGTGTCCCTGGAACATCTCTGGCAAGCCTAAACGCGTTATCAACACGGCAAGTCTTGTCCTCAGCGCCTTGCCAAATGAAAACTCTGCTAGAAGGAATCCTCCATAAAGGCACATTCCACGGCTTCATGAACAGCGCATGCTCTTGCAATACAGCTTTGACGCTTTGGTTGCCCTGTCGGAAAGCCTCAGCCATCGCTTCATACATCAAACTCGCCCACGCCTTATCCGAAAAGAATTTTGCGTCCTCCGCAGGCCAGCCTCTGAGAGCTTTTTTTCCCTCGTTGGAAGCTAGGAAAGAGTCAATGTCCGCGTTAGCTCTCAACACTTGTGCTCTCATAC
>CAZYUQ010000132.1:0-4439 GCA_964650565.1 uncultured Candidatus Bathyarchaeia archaeon
GTAGTAGTAATCAAGCATCTCGCTGGGAATCAACGGTTTATAGAACCCTGTGAAAACGGCAAGTTCCTCGCTGTCTGAGCTAGAATAATTCCCGAAACCACTCAAGCTTGTCCGGATATAGTAGATGCCGGTTGAAGTGAAGTTCCAACTGAAAGAGTAATTGCCAAACTCATCAGTAGAAACCGTTCTGAAAGTACGGGAAGAATACCCCTCTTGGCGGACATACATCACCACACTTTTCCCCGCGCACGCAGGCGAAATTGAACCCGAAACCGTGAACGTGCGGTCACTCTTTGCGGTACTTGCGTTTTCAGAAGACAGCGCTATGGATATAGCTGAAGACTCCAAGGAACCATCCAAACTGGAGCCAACTTGCGCTGGCGACTCGGCTTCACAGTTTTCCAGCGGAATTATCACCGGCTTAACACCAGCAAGAAGGTCAGGACGGTCACCCACCTTCCACGCGCCCAGAGAAGTGCATTCAGCCATCCAGTAAGTCTTGTTGTTGTACTCGAAACCTGCAGGCGCCAGCCACCACGTGCGGTAAACAGGCTCGTACGGCAAGTAAACACCAATATTCATGTGACTGGGACTTATGCCCTTATAGTAAAGCAAAACCACGTCTAAGCCGCCTGCTTTCAGAATGGAAGCAGCAAGAAGCGACAGCACATCACAGTCGCCTGAATTCTCCAACAGAGTCTCAACAGGATACTTTACATTACTCTTGACATACGGAACCTGCCGAACCAGCATCAGCACGACGTTAGCAAACTGCTCTTCACTGTAAGGTAAACCGTCAGTAACATTTTGGATGTTCTCCGCGATGGACTTGAACACGCCAGGCGTTACAAACCTAGCGTAATCGCCATCGCCACGTATGATGCGGCTTGCGCCTTGATAGTAATCGTAGAGGGAAGGCGACATGGACGTGTACAACTTGTGGCTGAATCGACAGAAGCCGTATTGAACATCAAAAGTGTAGGTGTGGTTATAGTTGCTTGCAGACTCGGTTTCGGCGCCAAAAACTTCCACTAGAGGGCTGAGTAACATTAACCCCAAAATAACGAGCAGCAACGACACGGTGAAAAACCTTTTTCGCATAGAAGCCCTCCTAAACTTCTGACCCTACTACGCCAGCTAAAACTCCCGCAAGTCGTCATTTAAACCTTTTTCAGAATTACAAAACACACGCACAAATTACACTACGAGGAGAAAAAACGAGTCCGCGACTGACACCTTTGCCGAACCTAAACTCTGCAGTACCTCCAGAAAAGGGTTGTTGCCACGTGTAGTGGCGGGCCCGAGGGGATTTGAACCCCTGGTCTTCGGCTTTCCCTCGCAGAAGCGTCCGGAGGCCGACGCCTTAATCCGTACTGGGCTACGGGCCCATCAAGCTCCAATTAACTAGCGCCTTAAAACTTAAGCTAATCGCCTTTACTCTTGGATTATTTCCTCGTTTATCCACCAAGCCTTTTTCTTTCCAGATTTTTCTCCAGCATAATAGTCTATCACGGGTTTTCCAAACTGCTTTTTGGAGTTCCTCTGAATTTTCCGCAGCCTGTTAAGGATCAGCCACCTGTTCTTTTTCGTGTAATCTGCCAGTTCAGGCGTAGTCGCGCCCTTATAATGCAAAAGGTAATCCACTATTTTATGGTCTATCTCGTCGATGCAAAACGCGTGCGGGTTTATTTTTCCATGCTGAAACGTAAGCAACTCCAAGTCTGCAAGGTACTTCCTGATTTCCCCCAACGCACGTTCAAGTTTGCCCATGCGCTCCTCCAACTCAAGCAGCTTGTCGGCTTTAGGCGTCTTCTGAAGCTTGTCGAATATGGCCTCGCGAATAAAATTGCTCCTGTCGCCCTCTGGAACGCGCAAGGCCAACTCATGGTAAACTTCTTCTGGAAGCTTCACCGAAACCACTTTGACTTCGCTCAGCGCCATCACCCGCCAGTACTTGATTATACAGTTCTTATTATTTCATAGTTTCGCCGAAAATTTTCTTGGAAACGCAGAAACACCACACGTAACTCTTGGCGGATACCTGCAGAAGCAACGCCGTGAGGCAATAGAAATTTATTGAGGGAAGGAACAAGAAACAACTGGAGTGAGCAGAATTGACCGACTGGTCTAAAAAAGAATTGTTAATTCTGGCATTCGACCACCGATCTTCATTCACACAAAAATTATTCGGAATCAAAGACCGCCAACCAACACCTGAAGAAAAAAAGCAAATCGAAAATTACAAAAAAACGATTTTCGAAGGCTTCAAAATAGCGATTAAAAGGAAGGTTCCAAACGAAATCGCCGGCTTGCTAGTTGACGAAGAGTTTGGAACAGACATCCTTCGAGAAGCAAAAAAAGACGGCTTAACATTTGCCATGCCTGTGGAAAAATCCGGCCAAGCAGAATTCGACTTTGAATATGGAGAAAACTACGCCAAGCACATCGAAACGTTCGACCCCTCCTTTGTTAAAGTCTTGGTGCGCTACAACCCCGCGAGCGACGCAGCGTTAAACCAAAGACAACTACAAAGGCTGAAAAAACTCAGCGATTACTTGCAGCAAACGAAGAAGCCGTTTCTTTTTGAACTCATTGTGCCTGCAACTCCAGCGCAACTGGCAGAGTTAGACGGGTCGAAAGAAAAGTACGATAAGGAACTGCGTCCTAAACTGATGGTTGAAAGCATGGAGGAAATTCAAGCTGCTGGAGTTGAGCCGTCCGTATGGAAGCTGGAGGGAGTGGATAAGCCTGAATCCGCGAAGGCAGTGGTAGCGCAAGCGCAGAAGAAAGGGAGGAAAGCAGGCGTTATAACGCTTGGGCGCGGAGAATCCAAAGAGCAGGTACAGAAATGGCTCACGGTTGGAGCCAAAATACAGGGCATCATAGGATTCGCTGTTGGAAGAACCATTTTTTGGCAACCCCTAAGCGACCACAGAACAGGAAAAATCAGCAGAAGCGAAGCCGTTGAAAACATTGCGTCGAACTACGCCGAGTTTTCGAGCCTTTGGCTAAGCGAGAAGAAGAGGTGACGGAGCATGGTTTCGTTGAGAGCTTTATCGCCGTCGTTAACGAGGATCACCATAGCTGCGGCTGTAGGCGCGGCGCTTCACATCGGCAAAGGCGACCCAAACAAAGTTGACCAAACCGCATTGGATTTTTCGCGTGCAGTGCTAAACCAGACAGAAATTGATGGCGAAGTGATCTGCTGCGAAGGGCCCAAAGACAAAGCCCCGGCGTTCAGCCGCAGAGAGAAAGTCGGCACCCGCAGTGGTCCAAAAGTGGAACTTGTCATTGATCAAGTTGATGGTACAACGGCAACTTCCAAGGGCAAGAAAGACGCTATTTCAGCTTTGGCTTGTGCGCCTGCGGGTTGTTTGAAGGTGCTTCCAGACGATGGGTACTATTTTAAGGTGGCAACTGATGGGCAATCGAAGGGCAAAATTTCTTTGGATATGCCTATTGAGGAAATTGTGCGCACCGTGGCTGCTCAGAAGAATTTGCTGCTTTCGAATTTTACGGTAATCATGCTTGAGCGGGAGAGGCATCAGGACTTGCTGGCGAGGTTGAGAAAACTGGGTGTGAGAATAATTTTGATAGCTGACGGTGACATTGCAGGCTCCATCGTGACTTGCATGCCGAATTCAGGTATTGATTTGCTTATAGGCGCTGGAGCAGGCGCAGAGGCAACGATAGCCGCCGCAGCCGTGAAATGCTTGGGAGGAACGATGCTGGTGAAAGTCTGGAAAGACAAAAAAGACGATGCAAACCGCTTAAGCAGATTGAGGGCGGCGGGCGTGGACACGGAGAAAACTTATACTGAGGAGGAGTTGGCGAAGGGAAATGAACTCATCTTTGCCGCGTCGGGCATAACCAAAGGCGAATTACTTGACGGCGTGCGGTTTACTCCAACAGGCGCAATTGTTGATTCTATATGCACGAGGCTGCCGAGCGGAACTTTCGAAAAATCGGAAACTACTTTAAAATTTGTAGGACACCCCGTGTACAGCCAAATAACCTAAGCTAAGTTCTGCCAGCACACGCTGAATCAAAGTTGGAATGCAAAATTCCAGTGGTAACTATTGTTTAGTTGTGGTTGCTGACCGCCTCTGCGCAAATGGAGTACAAGTGTAAGACAGATTCTGGAAGGGTTGAAGAACGTTTCAAGCCGCCGAAGAACATGCAAGTTGTGTGTGTTATGCCTGTGCAGCTAATACTGCGCGCCGCTTCTCAGCGATTTCGTACAGTCTGCTGCGCAGTTCCTCGCCAACCAATTTCTTTTCTTTCAGCAAAGCTATTTTTCTCGCCAACTCCACATCGCCGAGGCTGGTAAACCAATTCTCGAAATCGCCGTGGTTTACGTGAAATTCGAGTGAGGCGGTGCTGATTTTCAGGATTTTGTAGCAGAAATCTGGAAGGCTGTGCGCGTAGCAGTCTAACGG
>CAZYUQ010000133.1:0-4435 GCA_964650565.1 uncultured Candidatus Bathyarchaeia archaeon
GCGCGCTAGACTTAACGTCCTTCCCAAATCACAAAAGACATTGAAAGCACGCGTTGAAGAGAGTTTCTTTCTGGTTTTGCATGCTATGCTGGACTAATAATCTTCGTTTCGGTTAGTAAGCTTAGCGCGCGCTGGCGTATGACCAGTGCCGAAGACACATCTTTAATAAATCAAAGGGTTTGCTGGGGCTTTGCACACCAAATATAGGAGAAAAGAGAATTGCAACTTAGCTACTAACGACTGCTGTTAGCGCTTTTCCGTGCAAAGCCCTCTCAGCCCCTCGTGTCGCTCACGTAACCCCGAAAAAAGAGGGGGAAAATTGGTTTGTTGCTGTTGCCTGTTTATCGTTTCCTTAGCAGCAGGAAGAGTAGCAGTCCGACTACTACGATTGCTATTATGATGCCTATGGACATGGGCAGGAAGTATATGTCAGCCAGCGATGCCGGCGGCGGTGTAGGCGGAGCAGTAGCTGCGGGCGCTTCATTTACGCCTATGTTGGTTTCTGCGGATGAGCTGTAGTAGGATTCTGAGCCTGCGAACGTGGCGATTATGGTGTATTCGCCTGGAACAGGCGGAGTGAACGTCAGCTTGTAGTTGCCGCTTGCGTCGCTGGTGGTTGTGCCCACATCGTAAGAGTTGTTGTTCGGATCAAGAACGCTGATGGTGACTTTGACGCCTGTAGCGTTTGTGGGCTTAGGCTGCTGCTGATACAGGTACTCCATCCACTGAGTCATGCTCGCATCAGAAACGCATGGAAGACCGTTGGGGAAGTTCGCTGCAACTGCCTGCTGCTGCGAACCCGCAGAGATGTCAGTAACCGTACCTTGGACTAGTACTTGAGTACCTAGTGGTTGAACAGTGTCAGGCGCCGAAACAGTTAGTTTGCTGGGTCCTTTACCATAGGCGTATATCTGATTGTCATAGCCGTTTAGAGCTACGAGGATGCCATCTGAAATAGGCATAACTCCTTCATAAAATGAATTTATTCTCCACAGTAGCTGCCCAGAAGTAGCGTTTACGCAGTAAAGTTGTGCGCCTCTAAACACGGGGTCTCCATGAGTGTCGCCTGTTTGCAAGTAGATTTTTCCGTCAGCAGCGGTCATGGAAGTGCCTTCAAACGGATAGTAACTGAAACCGGGGAAATCTGCTCCGCTATTAACTCCTTTGAAATCCCATAGTTTCTGGCCTGTTGTAAGGTTAAAAGCTTGAACACCGTCTGCCGCGAATCCATATAGGATTCCATAAGCGATTTGCGCGGACGATCCACTTCCTAGTGAACCCCATGGGTCAGGATCAGCTTCGGTGGGACCCCAGATCTTGCTGCCAGTATTAGCGTCGAAGGCATACCACTTCTCAGCTAAGCTGTCGCGTGCTGTGTATATGCCGTTGGCCATCGGTCCCAAACTGTAGAGGTATCCAGTTGTGGGGCCAGAAGGTAATGTTCGATTTTGAATCCATAGTTGTTGCCCTGTTGTCGAGCTGTACCCTATTTCTATTGTGTAGCTCTGCGTCCCAAAATAGCTCATGACTCCACTTAGCGTACTTGCAAGTATTACTCCTGAATTGACGCTTGCTATTGCCTCACCCGGGTAAGTCGTAACCGTAACGTTCCATTGCACGCCTGCATTCCAGTCAAGAACCGCTCCAATTGGCGGACTCCAGACCCAATCATTTGAACTAAACAGCGGGATCGGAGGAGTATATTTCCCGAATGTTCCAATGCAAAGTGACGAGTTCCACATTGCTATCCAATTATTTCCCACGACATAGTTCAGCAGTTCCCCATTAGGTCCTTCAACATTTACTCCGCCGGTTGTTGCGTTTGCAACTTGTAGTATCCGTTCTCCTGTGTTAGCATCATACATATCCCACGTAGTTGTACCAGTAAACCACAAGTAGGGAAAGCCTCCTTCCATGTTCGGCGACAGGTAGTTATACACTTGACCCAGAGAAATCCCTGGAATAGCCCAACCTGTCACTAAGCCGCCCATAGGTTGGTATACTGGCTCAGTGCTGTTTTGCCACCATAACGTTTGCCCCGTACGCAAATCTACAGCATAAAATCCTTCTCTAGGATTCAAAGGAGCATTGTAGTAGAGTACGCCGTTGATAATTACTGGTGGTTGGAACATGGTTTGATATGTTTTGCCGGTGAAGTAGTTACTTGTACTTGTTCCGCCGAATTCTCCTCCGATTAAGCCTCCAAACGCTAATGGTTTAGTCCACAAGATATGAGCGCTATTAGGTGCTGTGGTGAACGCATTGAAATTTCCAGTAGCGTTATAGTTTGTTGAACCAAAAGTGGATGCACCTAATGCCAACCAATTTCCTGAAACTGAATACCACGCTTGATTTTGAGAGTTTATTGGGCGGGTCCAATAGCTTGTGGGAAGCGACGCTTGGGGCATTGTTGTTGCTGGTTGCTCCTGCACCGTAAGTACTGTCGTGAAACTACTTGCTGCATAATAATTGTCAATTGGTGTCATGGTAAGCGGTGAGATTCCAGTTACGTGCTGCCCTGGAAAAATGAACTTGAAAGTGTAATTACCGATCTTGTTGGGCGTGTAAGTGGTAACTGCGAATGATGCATCATTAGCCGTAAAAGGTCCAAGCGTTTCGGTTTTGCCATCAGGTTTTGTTACCGCTACAGTCAGGTTTGTCCACCTGCTGCCGACTACACCAGAGGCAGTTGGGTTTGGCTGACCCAGCCACATTTCTAATGTTGCCTGCTGACCGACTCCCACTGGGTTTGGCGAAACAGCTAGAAAGGCATTTGTGGGAAGAGGAGAAGCCGCAGTCTGCGCATTCGAAGTTGGCATAGTCGCCATTATTCCGGAAAATGTCAACAGCAGAATTAAAGTCAAAGCAATTACAGATAGTGTCTGTTTTCCATGAATTTTAGCATCCTTTCTAATGAGATTAGACATCTTCTTTTTTCTCCTTTGTTCTGTAAGCATTGAATTGAAGGTTCTTGCATTTAAAAAGTGGCAAGAAAGTCCCTTACTTTCAGAAAAAATTTAAATATGCAGCAATCGCAGGTGTATATAGAGAGTAGGGGTATATTGGGTGGGATGTTGCTTCGGGATGAAGATGTTCAGACTCTTACAGGATTTGGGCTCACGCATCTCCAGGCAAAGGTTTACCTCACCTTAGTTAGAACGGGCAATGGTACAGTTAGAAAGATTGCAGAAAAGGCAAATATAGCCCGGCAAGAAGCCCACCGAGTCACCGCTGAACTTCAAAATATAGGTTTAGTAGAAAAATTGCTCGTTTATCCAAAAGAGTTTAAGCCAGTTCCCATAAACGACGCTGTCACGTTTCTGCTTGAATGTAGAGAAAAGGCATCTTTGGAGCTTAAGGAAAAGGCAAACATGCTGCTCAAGAGCTTCGCAAACAATCAGACGGAAAGCCTAAATGAAGAAAAGACGACTCAATTTGTTGTTACAAGCGAGAAGAAAGCTATTATAAGAAGGTCAAGAATGGTAGTGGATAGAACAAAAGAGTCATGCGACCTTATCAATGGCTTATGGAAAAATGTCGGTTACACCAGTTTCCTTTTCAAAGAGCAAAACATTCAAGCGCAAAAAAGACATGTAAAAATCCGAATTGTGGCAGAGAAGCTTCCTAAGCGACTTTCCGTTGAGAAGATCTATGAACACGCCACTGCATATCCGAATTTCGAGATCAGGTTTGTTCCATTTTCGTTACCAGCGATACTTGGTATATATGACAAAAAAGAAGTGCTTATCTACACTTCGCCTGAAAAACTCGCAGGTGATTCGCCTATGCTGTGGACGAAAAACTCTACCATCATAGCGATAGCCCAGACTTATTTCAACAAAGTATGGAAACAAGCGGCTTCTCTAAATCGTTACTATAGCAAGAAAGTTAAAAGTTGTAAGCAACTACTTTAGTTATTAGTTCTTCATTGATCTCTTCGAATAAATGACAGCTAACAGCCAAATTTTCTTTTGTTTGGAAGGCTCTTGATAGCTTTCCGCCTGTACTTCTGCGGCAACGTTTCAGCGGTAATGCATGTTCATGCTTGTTCAGGCGTTATTTGGTTTGCTGAGGCTCTGGAACATGTAATAGGAGAAAAGAGAAAATGCAAATTCTCGATTACGACTATTCAACCAGAGCCTTCTCAACCCCTCTACGCTTGAACAGATGAACAGCCAGAGAAAAGGGGGGGTTGTGGTGCGCTTTTTTGTTGGGTGCTTACCGTTTCCTGAGCATCAGCACGATTACGATTGGGGCTACAATTATTGCGATGAGGAGGACTATAGACATGGGCAGGTAGGCATAAACTTGGCGATTTGCTTAAGCTGGTCATCGCTAAATTGCGCGCTGGCTTGTCCCTTAATTGGTGTAAAGTGGTTATAACTCTTATTTTCGGGTTTGGGGGCAGATTTGAGGCGTACAGTCCCTCTTTGTT
>CAZYUQ010000134.1:0-4329 GCA_964650565.1 uncultured Candidatus Bathyarchaeia archaeon
GTGTTGCTGCTTGAGGAGAGAACCTGAGAAACTGCGAATTGATAATGCGGACTGTTCGCAACTTTCATCCTGTTCCCCCCCTCCTTGCGCATCTTTATTGTTTTTTGCCATCCATAGGCACCCATTCAATAACATTGTTGACGGCGAGCCAAGCTCCCTCAACTTTAACTCCCGAACTTTTTTATGAATTGATGTACATCGCTTAAATAGGTTTCTAAGAGAGCAAAAGAAAGCGGAACCCAGAGTGCACAACTGTTTAGGTATTCACGTTGGAATGGCGTGCACAACTTAACGTAGAGTGATGAAACTGACGAGAGGCTAGACGCCTTTGGACTTCTGCGCAGCCGATGCTGGTGGCTGGTAAACGCACCAAGGGTCCTCAGCTAAGTAGTCGCCGCCTTTCAACTCAGCAGGCTCATGGAGGTCACCGCAGAAATCGAGGAAATCACTTGAAAGCCCATACGCACGCGCACGGCACCCGCCGCATAAACTGCGGAAATCGCACTTGCCGCATTTGCCTTTCAAAGCGTCAAAATCGCGCAGTTTCTTGAAGACTTCGGAAGTGAGCCAGATTTCGCTGAAGGATTTTTCACGAATGTTCCCCAGTTTAATCGGAAGATACGGACAGGGAGTAAGGTCGCCGTTAGGGTAAACACGGCAGTAGTAGAGCCCCGCGATGCAGCCGCGAATCCACTGCCGCATATCCAAGTTCATCTCCTTCGCTATCCGCATGAACTGAGGCGCACAAGAAGGCCTCACGTTAAGCCTGTGCTTAGAGGTTTTCGCGAAAGTCTCCTTAATCATGTCCTCATACATAGCAGGGGATATATCAGCGATTTTTACGCCTCTTCCCGTGGGCACAAGGAAAAACAAGTGAAAATTCTCCACGCCAATCTGCTCCGCCAACGACATAATCTCATCAATTTCACCATAATTCTGCTGAGTCACCGTCGTGTTGACTTGAACGAGCACGCCGTTTTCCTTCAAGGCTTTTATGGCGCGGACAGCCTTTTCCCACGAACCCACTACGCCTCTGAACTCGTCATGCCGCGCTGGACTACACGAATCCAAGCTAATCGAAACAGTTTTCACGCCTGCGTCTTTAAGCTTCTTCGCGGCAGTACCATCAAGGAGGCTACCGTTGCTGCCTAAACCCATCCTCAAACCTTTTTCAGTACCGTAGCGAATAAGCTCAAACATATCTTTACGCAGCAGAGGCTCACCGCCGCTCAAAATCAAAAGGGGCCTGCTGACTTCGCAGATTTGGTCTATAAGCTGCTTAGCCTCTTCAGTGCTTAATTCACCGCTAAGCTCCTCCTTAGCAGCGTTGATGTAGCAATGGGAACATTTCAAGTTGCATTTTCGAGTAACGTTCCAAGAGACAACAAGCGGAACAAATCGCTCCGAAACCTTTGGTTTAGACGGCGCGGCAAGCTTGAGATAAAACTCGCATTTGCCGTGAGTAGCCATCCGCTGAGGCTGCCAAAGCGTGAAGGCAAAGGGCAGAACAGTTTCCAGCATTGCCTTGGCGTGGGCATAACAAAAATGCTTGCAAAAAAGCGCCGCCACTGATGCGTCTATTCCTAATTTCCCTGCAAGGTACTCGTGGCTGCCGAAAATAGGGCAATTTAAGAAGCGCATGCTACCATCCAGTTTCGCCATATCCATCTTATACTCAATAAAGTGGTCACTCAGCATAACGGACTGCAGCTTCTCCCGCTTCAGCCCAACTTTAAGAGTCACATCGAGAGCTATACTGACGGTTTCTTCACCAAACTTTTCCTGCACATGACTCATAGCAGCTTGAAGCCGCGGCAAACCCACAGTCTTGGCTAATTCTGCGGTAACCAGCAAACCTTTAATGGTTTCGTACTCTTGCCGCAGACGCATACGGACAATCTGTTCAGCCCATTCTCGGAACAAACCCGCAAAGCTCTCACCAGCATCAGAAGCCTTGTCGTCGAGTTTGGCTTCCACAGCCTTGGTTCTTTCAGTTAAACGCTGGAACAAGGCTATTTTCTCGTTGTTGCCTAAAACCTCGGTCACCTTTGCCTTCGAATCCATATGCAACGGCGCGAATGCGCTGGTGAGCACGGCTACGTCAGATGCAAAATCACCGTAAAACCGCTGCAACTGCGTATTCACATTAGGCGCTTCCACTCGTAATTCGTCTAAAAGGAAACGAGTTTCCGCAGCCATCTTGGTCACCATTGCCATGTGGTACAGAAGCGACCCGCTCATGCCAGGGTCTGCAGTTTTGCCAGCGGTTACGCCTCGGAAAACCTCCTCGAATAAACGTTTCGCTTGGGCAAAGTTTTCTTCAGCCAGCGCGTTTTGAGCTTGCCGCGTTTTTTCCCTTCTTTCACGCAGAAGCAAAGCCCACTTGTGACAGTGGTATTCATCAAACAGTGTTACTTAAGCCACCAGCCCTACAAAGGGGATTAAACGCAAGGGTTTAGTAAAAATGTACCTGCTAACAAGACACGAAAGCACCATTTGACCAAAAAAGGAAAGCGGGTTAAAACTTAGATAAGCTATTAAAGCCGAACTGCTAAAGACTAGCAGTTTCAACGGTGAAAAAAATGATTGGTGATTGGATTTACGCGTTAATTGGCTTCTTAGTAATGTTCGGTGTACTCGCAGGCATAGGGATAAACCAGCCGAGGGGAACCAGCGTCAAAACCTGGTGCTACGGCTACCTAGCCATTGCTGTAGTGTTCGATTTACTCGTAGTGTTCGCCCTGCTGAACGGAGTACAGTATGCTTGGCTCACCAACCTCTTGCTTGGGCTTTCTGCAGGTGCCGCGACGGGCTTAGGTCTTCACGTGGCGCATCACATATCTGAAGAAGACCACCACGACGAAGGCTCAGACAAGAAAAAGGAAAAAACCATGTTCGGCTTCTAACCGTCCAGAGTACAAATTTAGCTGAAAACTAAGGACGGTGTAAAGGCGGCTTGGTGGGTAAACTTTTGTTCAACAGAAATACGCCACGTTTAAACATTAAAAGTTAAAATAACCTCGCTATGCCTGCTTGTTTTTGCATTTTTGTTTCATTTTTCGCGTACAAGCGTATATCAGTTAGTACCAATCAACATTCAAAACGTGTATTGAGGACACCAGCATTACTACGTACAATACAGGTCAAAAAACAGAGGGAAAAGACAATGCTTAAGAAAGGACTGTTGTTCGGTTTTGCTCTGATTTTGATGGGCACTTTAGATTGGGTGACCACTGTGACAGGCACACTCTGGTTCGGCGCAACAGAAGTTAACCCTCTGTTCGCAGGATTAACACAAACAAACATTCTGCTTTTCAGCGTGATAAAACTTGCAGCAGTCGTGCTTACAGGATGCCTGTTTTACAAAGCAGATAAAATCGTGGAAGTGGTAAAAAGCAACTCGCATTTAGGAAAACGCGTTTTACAGTCAGGATACGCCATATCGCTCATAGCGCTAACGTTTGCAGTCACAAACAACATGATTACAGTCGCCAGCGCCATGTAAAAAACCGCAATAATGCTGCGAGAAGCGGTGAGTAGGAGTCTAATCCTTCTTTTATCATATCAAATTAACTCATCAAGAGCACGACGAATCGTCACACCACTGAACCGGTTGAGTTCAAATTCCACTGAAGTTATTTAAGGCATCAGACAGCATTATTTTACAAGCCAACAGGCAAAATTGAACAGGGAAAGGTGATGAATAACGAGCAAAGCATTGATTGTTTATGGAACCCGCTACGGAGCCACGGCAAGCACCTCAGAAGAAATCGCCAAGGTACTCCGAGATGAAGGGTTCGAGGTTAAAGTGACTGATGCAAAAAAAGAGAAGAAGATAGACGACATATCAGAGTTTAATCTGGTGATTGTAGGCAGCGGAATGAAAATAGGCAAATGGACTGCCGAACCAGAGAAGTTCTTGAAAAAGTTTCAGAAAGAACTTGCAAAAAAGAAAGTCGCAATCTTCGTTTCCTCGGGTTCACAAGCAATACTGGAACATGAAGGAAAAACTGAGGAGATAGAAAAAGCCCGCAGAGAATACCTTGAAGAAAAAGCCGCCAAATACTCTCTACAGCCTATATCGATGGCTGTGCTTGGCGGAGTTTGGGATTACAACAAAATGGGTTTCTTCTTCAAAAAAACAATGAGTGTATTTAAGCAGGTTATAGAAGCGGCTGGCTTCAAAGAAACAGAACCTGAAGTCTACGACACGCGAGACTGGGATGCAATAAGAAGCTGGGCTAAAGAAATAGCGCAAAAAGCACGAGAATAAATGGCGCCGGGGAAGGGATTCGAACCCCTGCGAGCCAAAGGCCCACTGGCTGGCTT
>CAZYUQ010000135.1:0-4326 GCA_964650565.1 uncultured Candidatus Bathyarchaeia archaeon
AGGTCCACGGGCTCTCAAGGCCCGCGCGTTATCCACTCTGCCATCCCGGCTCTTCAGTCATAGTTGGGCTTCAGGTTTATTTCTCTTTTCCGTTTCTTAAGCACAGCAAAAGTAATTAAGCGCTGGCGGCATGGGCTGTCTATGGCAAAGACCACAATTGTCACCCTTACCGCGGAGTTGTTGGACGCGATTTTCGAAAGCGCCCGCAGGCTTTACCCAAATGAAACAATTCTGATGCTTAGAGGCAAAAAAAGCAAAGACACTATCCGCGTTGAGGAACTTGTGGTTCCGCCGCTCGCAAACTACGGGCACAGCTTTGCCAGTTACCCGCTTCACATGCTGCCCATGGATTTTTCCATAATGGGCACGGTTCACTCGCATCCATCAGGGAACATAACGCCTTCAGACGTAGATTTCAACCATTTCTTCGGACGCATATTGATGATTGCAGGTTTCCCCTTTGCGGATGAGCGGAACGTAGCGGCTTACAACTCGCACGGAGAAAAACTGCAACTACGCATAACCAAAGGCTGATAAGCTGCAACTGGAACGCTTGCGCCAACTCGCTCACACCAGAACAACAACCGCAAAGAAAAGCTCAATCATATTTGGAGCCTGATAGAAATAGTATGCAGAAACCAGTAGGGGTCTATCCGCAGTGTTCGCGGCAGAACTATATAAAGCAACTATATAAAAGGGGGCTATAGACTGTTCCACGCGCTTAAACAGAAAACAGCTTACAGCTCTTCAATTTTGCATTTAAGCTTCTTAATGGTCTCCTCTGCTTTCAGAGGCTCAACCTTCAACGTGTAAAGCCTGTTTGGCATGCGAAGCTTAAGCTTCACAGTATCCTCAAGCCGTTTAACCAAGCAAAACTCCGCTTTCGCACTCATAGCCACAAACTTTTCCACATCAAACATTTCAGACGGCATACACTTATCTCCACATTAAACGCTTTCATGGATACCGCACAAGTTTTTATCTGTTTTGGTGCACAAACCCGCAACGTTCACAAACACAACTGACAACTCAAAACAAACTACTCATCACCAAGCAACTACCAAAAACACATAGCAAATAAGAAAGTATATCTGCCTAAAACTAATCCTAATTACTCCACAAGACAACTAAGAGACACAACGTCTACTTCAAACCTTAAGGAACATGATATAGAATGAAGAAACTTTTCATTCTTTCCCTCATATTATTGATTAGCATTGTAACTATATCCTTCCTAGTTCTGCCGCCCCCAATAGATACGAAAACAACAAAAAGATCGTTCTACGTAGGAGTCATGTACTGTGGCAATTCAACCGCGGAAGCTCAACTGCTAATCGACAGAGTTAAGAATTACACTAACCTTTTCGTAATCCAATCGTTAAACTTCAGCAGAAACGCAACTGCCCTAACAGAAATATGCGACTACGCAGTTGCCCAAAACCTCAGCATAATAGTTAATTTCCTAAATGCAGCTAACCTAAATGCCAGCATGCTAACTTGGCAACTACCCTTACTCGAAAACGCTGAACAAAGATGGGGCAACCAATTTTTAGGTGTATACTACGATGACGAGCCAGGAGGAATCCAAATTGACTACAACTGGACAGATTTTTTCTCCTTACCCAGATTTGAGCAGTTTGCGCCCAATTCAACCTCCACACCTAGAGACTACAGCAATGAGGCACGATGGTTCACTAGAGTAATCAATTATACTTTGCGCCCTGAACGTTGGAAAGAAGCTGGAATCACAAGCATAACTTCCGACTACGCGCTTTATTGGTGGGATTATTTGGGCGGATACGATGTCATGCTCGCGCAGCTCGGTCGGAACCACACATTAGAGCAAGACATAGCCTTAATCAGAGGCGCAGCGAAAATGCAAAATAAAGCCTGGGGAACAATAATAACATGGACTTATGATGAACGCCCCTATATTATTGACGACAAAGAAAGCATTTACGAGCAATTGCTCATGTCTTATGAAGCTGGTGCCACGTATGTGGTAATCTTCAACTACCCACAAATAGCAGGTAATCTTTATGGAGGAATTCTCACCGATAATCATTTCGAAGCACTTGAAAGCTTCTGGAATAATATTGTAACCGAACCCAACCAGGAAAGTATTCCTGACTATAGCCAAGCTGAAGCTGTCTTGGTTCTGCCTCCTAACTATGGATGGGGAATGAGACATGAAAACGACAGAATTTGGGGAATGTGGGGCCCAGATGAAAGGTCGCCTCAAATTTGGGAAATCTCACGCCAGCTTCTTTCGCAGTATTACCTGAACTTAGACATAATTTTTGAAGACCCTAAATTTCCAGTAGCAGGAAAATACCAAAAAATTTACTATTGGAACCAAACAAGTTAAGACGAAATTAAAACCGTTTCCAAATACAGCACAACCTTACTCAAGTTTGATCTGTTTGCTCGCAAAAAATTCTTATTAAGAAACCACAGTTTATACCAAAACTCAAGCTGTCAAAGTTATTCTAAATCAAATTACATATTGGACAGGTTCATTTAAGCCGCTTGTGACATCTTTGACATGCTTCAGCAACCAGCAAGACAGCTTCTTACACTTATTGGGGTCACAGGAAAAACTCTTTGTCTCTTGGTTCCACAACCGACAGGTGGAACATGGAATCTCTGCGTCGCTTTGCATTTTTCATCTTCTTTCATGTCCTTCTTAAGTTGATTTATGACTTATGAATTATCACTATTTGTCGCTACTCACGATTTCAGATATAATCAAACTCCACGATTGAGCATTTTTTATACCTGAGCTTCTATGCAATTGGCGAAAACAGAGATGTTACCAAAAATATACGCAAAACGTGTCCTGAATCAGATTACTCGACGAAAACACTTGCTAAACTTAGTTACCTGCAGCTTCCCTATTAATCAACGATGCAATTAACTTTTCAGTTTCTAACGGACGAGAATCGTGTGAGCGGCATAGCTGAATTGGAGCTTCTATAGCAATATGCAAAGCGAGCTGAACAAATTTTTTGGTGAACGCAAGAAGTGCCGCTGAGCAGCAGCAACTGCAAAATCCAATCCAAACGAATAAAATGTACTTCGTACACGTAACATTAACCTCGGTTCATGGTCAGTAGCTGGTTTAATCATGAAGGTCTTGAAAAAATCAGGCAGCTACCTCAAAAGAAAAGCGTTCAGGAAACTGTCAACAGCGTTTCTTCTCATAGTCGTATTTGCCTTTGTCTTGATTTCTGCTGTGCCCAATTCACCCATTTACGTAGCTGCAGGCAAATACGAGATTGCGCGCGCTTTGTCCCTGCTGGTTCTGTTTGTTTTCGCTTGGTTATTCTTCCGAGGTTATTCAGGCTACAAGCGAGGATACGAGGGAGAAAAAAGCGTTGCCAAAATTCTTTCCTCAACCTTAGGCAATGAATACTCTTTGATTAATGATGTGACGCTTGGTAATGGCTACGGTAACATCGACCACATCGTTCTTGGACCTAACGGTGTTTTTGTGATTGAAACAAAGAACTACGCGGGCAAAATAGCTTGCGACGGCGACAAATGGTCAAGCCAGCATAATCGTCTACTTCATTATGATTTGGGCAGCCCAAGTAAACAAGCGAAAAGAAACGCGACAAGAGTCAAAAGACTAATCAAGCGTCTTACAATTTTCAAATCAAAAAACATCTGGGTCAACGGCGTTCTCGTTTTCGCCAACAAAAACGTGCAACTGCAAATCCGCAACCCAACTGTCCCAGTTCTGCGAAGCAAACAACTCCCCAACTTCATAATGGCAGCGGAAGGCAAATACATGTTTTCGCCTCTTGAACTAGATGTGCTGGCAAAAGAGCTTCTGAGGCAAAGACGCTGAATTACAACAAATTCTTAAACGAGATGTTGTGGTGGGCCGGACCGGATTTGAACCGGTGACCTTCTGCACGTCAAGCAGATGTCCTAACCGAGCTAGACTACCGGCCCTTCTGCTTTTAAGAATGAGACTTGATTCTTTAAGTTTACGGTCAACGACAACACTTCAGTCACTGCTGCACTGGTCAAAAGCTGTATCCGCTGGATTTCCTTTTTTGCGGGTTAATATGGTGCTTAAAAAAGGGGAGGGGTATTAGGCTTCAGGTAGGGTTTCTGTGCTTCTTATGCCCTCGATGCTGTTGATGTTGGTTGTGATTTCCCGCAGTTTCTTATAATCTTCAGCTTCAACAAAGACGGCTATGTCGAATCTTCCGTATGTGAAGTATGCTTTTCTGACACCAGTAACTTTGTTTATCGCGTTTAGAATTTTGTTGGCCTTGGTGGGCACAACTTTTAACAGTATACACGCATCTAACA
>CAZYUQ010000136.1:0-4236 GCA_964650565.1 uncultured Candidatus Bathyarchaeia archaeon
ATAAGCTACGAGAAGAAGGTTGAGCCTGGGTTCGTGGACGTTTACGGCGTGGACAAAACGGGGCGGCTGGTGGTGGTGGAGGTTAAGCGGAAAACTGCTGGAAAAGAAGCTGCACTACAACTTGCACGGTACATTGACGCTATCAAAGCGAAGGCGAATCGTGAGCTACGGGGGATTCTCGTTGCGCCGAGTTTGGGCAAGGATGTGCAGAGACTGCTGGAGACGCTTGGGTTGGAGTTTAAGGCTTTGGACCCGAAGAAGTGCGCGGCGGTACTGAAGAAAGCTGAAACCACAAAGCTTGAAGCATTCTTCCATGGGGACAGTCAATGAAACTGCTGTTGCCTGCTCAGAAAGCTTAAATCACCGCGTTCCTCTTTTGCCTTTTACAGGTGAAAAGTGGAAGATGAACTTTTGGAGAGACCTTCCAGCAGGCGATAAGCCGCCAGAACTGCTCAACATCATAATCGAGGTCATGAGCGGCTCCAGAGACAAGTACGAGTACAACATCAAATGGGAAAACTTTGTCCTAGACAGGATTATCCCCTCATCTGTAGTGTTTCCCGTGGAATACGGGTTTGTTCCGCAAACATGGTTCGACGACAACGACCCACTGGATATTATGGCGTTAAGCTTTGAGCCTCTAGAAGTCGGGTGCATGGCTAAAGTCCGCGTCATAGGCGCACTAATAATCGAGGACGAGGAAGGCTTAGACGCGAAAATACTATCAGTGCTCGTTAACGACGCAAGGTTCGAAGGCTACAACGACATAACAGATATCCACGCACATAAAAAGAAAGAAATTCAGGAGTTCTTTGAGACTTACAAGCGGTTGGAGCCGCACAAGTGGGCAGTAGCAAAAGAGTGGAAAAACGCCGAGGACGCCAAAAAAATCGTAGAGTACGCCATGAAGAAATACAGTGAACTAGACGTAGACGAAAAAACCAAAAGGCCGCTATGAGCCGCCCGCGCTTTTTGAAGTCACTTGCCCAGCTCTTTCGCCATGGCTTTAGCTAAAAGCTTCCAAGCCGCAGCATCCTCTTCTCTAAGCTTTTCAGCCAGCGATTTGATGCTGTCGCTGTCCAAGTTTTCTTTGTACTCAAGGTGCAACGCCGTGAAATCCAGCCGAGAAGCGCTGTCGCCTTCAGCTGAAATCTCGTAGATGAACTGCGAATACTTGTGCGGACCCGTTAAGTGTGTGGAGACCCACAATAAACGTTCTGGGTAAAGCTGCACAACCTTCTGCTTCTCAACACTGCCCTTTCCCGTGTGGAAGATGTCTGTAAGGATTACGGTGGCGTCTGTGATGCGCGTTATGTGCCGCTCCGCTGTCGCGTCACCCATCAACGCGTGGTCCTCAGCGTGGTAGTCGGTGCACCACTGGTAGGCTTTGCGGGCGGGAACAGGGAAACGTTGGCTGAAGTGATACCGAATTGGATAGGGCATAGTGTGGTTGCCTCAAATTTCTCAAGCGCGGACAAGCCTTATTACACTTGTGCTTTGCTCAGTTGGGCTTGCGTGAAAAGAAATCTGTTATTTTCTTTTGGAAAAGAGCGTTCTGTAAAAGCTCGCTTTGCAGTATCCACCGCCGCAGCGGAATCTCAAAACGGCTCCCAATAAACTGCAGGGACTCAGCCAGCGTCTTGAACATGAACGGTTTCTGCCGCATGGCGTTCCGCACGTTTTCCCGCACTTGCCACACGCCCACGGGCATGATGTAGCCTGGACGCGCCTCGCGCAGCACGACAACGGTGGCTTGCCGCCGCTCTTTGACGAGTTGTTCGCATACGGCTAGGCGCGCGGAGTAGTAGCAGCCGCCTATCTGCGCGTAAGTTGTCCTGCCGTTGTTGCCTTCGTAGTCTGAGAATATGGCGGTGCTTTTGCCGTTGGGGTTCCACACGGTGCCTGGGTACCAGGCTTCCATGGATTCGTAGCGCCACATGTCAGGAATCATCAAAACCTCGAAAATGTTATCCAAATACTGCGACTCATAAACGCGGTACTCGTTAATTTCAGGAAAAGTCTTCACCTGTTCCACAAGGCTTTTGGAGACTATGTCGTCTACTGCCGTGATACTCCACCGCGTTGGCACCAAACGCCTGCTTTTTTCTACGCCGAAGGCACCTACGCTGAAGGCTTTCTGAATTTTGGTTACCATGACACCGCGGTCGTAAAGCTCCAGCACCGCAGGCTTCGCGCGCAAGTCCGTGTCATAATACGCTTTCTCTACGTGATGCTCGAACCGTGCGTTGCCAACATGCAAGCTTCTTATGGGCGCTGAAGGACCGAACGGTTGAACCGCGTCGCTTAGGAACAGGGAGCCGCGGGGTTTCTTGGTGAGGTTTAACTCGATGTCCACGCTGTTCTCCGCCAAAGCCAACTCGCGCGTCTGCTCCAGTATCTTGCCTGCCTGCTCAAACTTTTGCACGTGAACCTGATGTTTACCACGTACAAGCATAGAGCGGAACCCCACGATTTCATCTATCGACCTTCCAAACCACAGCTCAGGCAAATCGTACAGGCTCGTGTCCTCGTTAACAGGCGGCACAAGCGGTCCAGCGTACACGTGCGGGTACCCGATTCTTCCGATGAACACGCTGGGCGGAGACGCACCAGCAATGTCCTCACTGGACATCAAAGGCACACTTTTCAGGTAATAGTTAACTTTAACCATCAGGGGGCAGCGGGTTTTGCCGCAGAGAAACCTCGCGCCCTTGCAGATGACGCACAGGCTGTCTCTTGAAGCGCGAGTAATTATTTGGTTGTCTATAGCTGAGTTGCCGCCGTTTTTTAGAATGTTCCGTAGCCAGTTGTCGTTAACGCTTGCAGTTGCAACAGGCTTAGCTGTGAAAGTCATGTTAATCTTGAACATGCTGCGTCGGCTTCATATGCTTTCCGCATGGGAAAAACTCAAAAATCACGTTGCCCCCAGCAGCCACTGAGGCAAGTCTACACACGAAACTGTCTAAAAAAGCGGCAAAAGCTAAATCCCCAAGTCTACACAACCTATCCTGAGGACCTAGACATGAAAACGGTGCTATTCATCTGCACGCACAACTCTGGGCGCTCACAGATAGCGGAGGCTTTCGTGAACGCGCTCTGCGGCGACAAATACCAAGCAAAAAGCGCCGGAGTCACACCTACACGGCTCAACCCGTACGTTGTTAAGGTGATGGCGGAAGTCGGCATTGACCTTTCACTGCATCGTTCTAAGAGCATATTGGAGTTTCAGGGAAAAACCTTCGACTATGTGGTCACCGTGTGTGATTCGGCACGCGAAGTTTGCCCGTTCTTTCCCGGAGAAACAGAACTCCACAAAAGCTTTCCAGACCCAGAAGAGTTCACGGGAACAGACGCGGAGATTACGGAAAAAGTGAGGGGGGTAAGGGACGAAATACGCCAGTGGGTTGAGGTGACCTTCTGTAAAGAAGGCGGTTTGCAAACCCGTTTTTCGCGTTAATTTCAGCTGGGTTTTGTGTCTTCGAATATGAATAGGTCGTCTATGGTTGTTTTCAGCGCTTGGGCGATTTGATGCGCCAGCAACAGCGAAGGGTTGTACTTGCCTTTCTCCAAGTAAAGTATGGTTTCTCTTCTCACGCCCACCTGCCGTGCCAAGTCGTCCTGCGTCATGTCGTATCGGGCTCTTAACTCTTTGATTCTCGTTTTGAACTGCATGCTTAGTCGCCTTTTCTGCCGAAGACCCAGCATAATATTAGGAAAGATATGGCGGACACGAGGAGCGTAGTCATGAGCAGGTAGCCAGCGTCAACGTTCTGCAGGTTGTATAGTTCCCTTCCGAAAATGAGCATAAACATGATCGCTAATGTTAAGTACCAGTTAATGTACAGGGCGAAGGTTGCGGCTTTTCCCATGATTCTTTTGGTTCTTTCGTCGCCTGATGGGAATCCTGATTTTCGGTCTTTGTGTATCCTCCACACCAATATAATGCCAACTAGCACGATTACTGCGACTATCCCGATGCTTGTGATTGGCCAGATTATGTCAGTCACGCTGTCACCTCCGTGTATTCTTGGATGCCGCGGTTTTGCTCTGTGACTTGAAGCTTGTCGCTTCGGACTTTGCGGTTAGTGCTGATTAAGCCGATGCCGATTATGCTGACGACGATTGCGATGCCTGTGGTTCTGTCGCCGAGAATGCTACCGGTTACCATTAGGCAGGTGCTTGCTAAGCATAACGCAATTCCTAAGGCGAATAGTGCCTGTTGTCGAGTTCTGGTTG
>CAZYUQ010000137.1:0-4170 GCA_964650565.1 uncultured Candidatus Bathyarchaeia archaeon
ATTCTGCCTTGAAGGCGACTACCTGCGGGCTAAACCGAAGATAATAGAGTATTTCAAGCAGACTGCGTTGGTGAATCCGTACGCGAACTTGACGTTTGTCGACCCGAAAGGCAGGCTTTACAAGTTCACGCGGGCAACAACGCATATGCCTGAGCCTCCGAAGGAAACGCTGCCGCATCCTTACGGCGTAGACGTGGAGCTCCTTCAAAGGCTTATTCACGTAACGCCTTACAAGAATATGCTGGAGTTTTTGAAGTATCATTTCCACAGAGTCGGCGACATCACCGCGCAGAAATTCCTAGATTTCAGCGGGTTAAGCCCGTCTAAGAACCCGAAGAAGCTGACACATGAAGAAGTCGTTAAGCTGATGCAGATGCTGAAGCGGTTTAAAGAGTTTCTGCCGCCAGACGCCAGTTGCCTGTCGCCCTTAGGCGAAGAACTGCTGAAAGCTGGAATTGTGAAGGAGTTGCAGCCTGAGTACGTGGTTGTGCATCAGCGTAAACCTGCAACTTACGCGGGACACCCGTTCATTATTGAAATTGGCATAGCCTACGGCGGCGAAGTTCCGAAGAAGGGCACCTTCGTGATTTACCGTTTCGCCAACAAGATTCCGCTACTTTACGACGAGGCAAGCGACGTATCGTTTAGGGTTATTAACGCTATGAATTGGCGCAGGTACAAGGCTTCGCCTGACATGCCCATAGCCATAGTCGTGCACATCTGCAGTACAAAAGTGCCTTACAAGACGGTTGGGAAAGAGTTTATCGCTGACAGGGCTGAAGTTAAACGTGAAGTGGCGAATGCGCTGCGTGAAGTCAGCCGTCAACTGCAGCATTTCCTGTCTCGCAGGGAGCACGTGGACAAGGAGAAGAAGCGGCTCAGCATTTTTGGCAAGTACCTGCCGAAAATCGCGCAGTTTTCAGCTGAGCTTGCTGGAAAAGAAAAGCTTCCCGATATCGAACGATTGGTAAAGAGCGTGCAGAAGTATGGAACAGAAGAAACATAAAACCAGTATGATTGAAAAGAAGAACGCGGTTTTAGGGAGCCTGCGGGGTCTCGGCGAGAAAGTTTACGACCAGCTTGATCAGGGAAGTTTTCCCTCTGTGGAAATGCCTAGCCGCTCCACTGAGAACATCACGTATGACCCGCATCTCCGCCAGTTCATTTTCGGCGAGAAAACCGTTCACAGGAGTGCCCGCAACATTCGCCACGTGAAACCTTTCACGCAGCTTGTGTGGGCTGCAAGGTTCTCACATGAGCTTGCTTCACAGCGCAAAACATCCACTTTAAGAGACGTGTACTATTCCGCGCAAGCTTACGCGATGACGTTTAAAGACCAGCAGGAATCCAACAACATAATCACCGACTTGGAGACGGTTCTCGGCTTTTCACGCGAAGACTTCAACATTTTCCCAGAGGAGCGCTCCGCAGTTTTCGGCGACCTCACCATAGAATACACGGTTCCCGGCTATGAAGGCAAAACCCTGAACTTGACGTCGCATCCTGACGGCGTGCTCATTGGTCCAGCGTTAACGTCATCCGAGTTCGTAGGCACGACAGCCGACAAAATCATCGCCATAGAGAAAGGTGGCTTGTTCACTAGGTTCGTAGAAGAGAACGTGCACAAAAAATACAATTCCCTGCTGGTGATGACTGCAGGTCAAGCGCCTAGAGCGACAAGGCATTTTATTCGGCGGCTGCATCAGGAACTGAACTTGCCTGTTTACATTTTCACTGATGGCGACCCGTGGGGAATGCACATTGCCATGGTTATAATCTCAGGCTCAGCCAACGCGGCGCACTTGCGGGAGTTGAACACGCCTGACGCGAAGTGGAGCGGAGTGTGGGCTACTGATATTGTTAACTATAAGTTGCCTACTGACCCGTTGGATGAGGTGGACATTAAGCGGCTTTATGAGTTGCAGAGGGACCCGCGGTACAAGGATGATCCGTTGTGGCAGAGGGAAATCAAAACTTTCCTGAAAATACGGCGTAAGGCGGAGCAAGAGGCGTTTAGCCGCTACGGGTTAACGTATATTGTGGATGAGTATTTGCCAACGAAGCTGGAAGAAACCAAATAGAAGAGAAATTTAAAATAGCTGTTCACGTGTTATGTGACTGCAAACTGGAAAAAAGGATTGAGATGGTATGAGCGAAGAAGGAGACACATTCTGGGTACCACTTGCCGAAAAGTTCTTCGGTTTGATGCTTGCAATAATCGGAGCATTATTCCTGTACTTCACAGTCACAAGCTTGGATGCTTTAAGCGGTTTCAGCGGCTTCTTCGGTTTCTTAAGCATCGTGGTTATAGCCGTTGGCGTGTTCCTGCTTCTAGTCAGACCGCCTGAGTAGTTTTTACTCTCTTCTTTCAACAATTATCCTGCAGTTCGTAACCAGCGCAGCTATTACGCCTAAGGCTGCCAGCCACGGAGCAAAAACCGCGCCAATCACGCCTACAGTTGCAGGAATCTCCAGCAAAACTTTGCCTTTGTCATCTTTCACAATTATCCTAGTCACGTTTCCCTCATGAAGCAGCTCCCGTACGCGGTCAACAAGGTTGCTGCCTGAAACGCTGAACTCTTCCGTTGTAAACTTCGCTACTGCCGCGCCGCAAACAGAGCAGAACTTATCCTCCTCCTTCACAGGAGCCCCACACTTAACACAATAAGGCAAACCATTCACCCTCTACAACGTTTAGAGTTTGCAGCCCACTTAAAAATTTTGCCAACCGCAAGGCTGAGAGTTTATTAACCAAAACTTACTATCCTTTGCTTCAGTCACGATTATTTAAATAACGAAAACGAGGAAATCACGCGAAATGCCTACTCGCCAACCAATTGTATGCGTTCTTGGTCACGTGGACACTGGCAAGACTCTGCTGCTGGACAGAATCCGCAAAACAAGCGTGCAGGCCCGGGAGGCAGGCGGGATTACGCAGCATATTGGCGCCAGCTTCTTCCCAGTTGAAACAATCAAGCAACTCGTAGGCCCATTGCTTTCCACGATGAAAGGCGCCATAGACATTCCAGGCTTGCTGATTGTTGACACTCCGGGGCATGAGGCTTTCACCAATTTAAGACGCAGAGGCGGCAGCGTCGCCGACATCGCTATCCTCGTAATCGACGTACTGCACGGTTTCCAAGCGCAAACCCACGAGTGCATAGAAATCTTGAAGGCACGCAAAACACCGTTCATTGTGGCTGTGAATAAAATTGACCGTGTTCCCGGCTGGAAATCTCAACCTGTGACGTCCTTCCTGAAATCCTACGCTGTGCAGGACGTTTACGTGAAGGAGAACGTGGACAACAAGCTTTATGAAATTATGGGCACTTTCTCGCGGTTAGGCTTCAGAACTGACCGCTTTGACCACATAAAAGACTTCACTTCCACAATCGCCTTGGTGCCTACCAGCGCGAAAACGGGCGAAGGCATCACCGAACTGCTCATGGTGCTGGTCGGCTTAACGCAGCAGTACCTGCGAAAGCGGCTGCAGACCACTGAAGGCGCAGCAAAAGGCTCTGTTCTCGAAGTTAAAGAGGAAGCGGGCTTGGGTTTAACGTTGAACACGATAATTTATGATGGCACGTTGCAGAAGGACGATGTGATAGTTGTCGGCGGCAAAGAGAAACCCATTGTAACCCGCATACGCGCGATTCTGGTTCCTAAACCCTTAGATGAGATTAGAGACCCGCGCGACAAGTTTGCCTCGGTTGACGCTGTTTTTGCGGCTGCAGGCGTGAAGATTGTGGCTTCTGGCTTAGAAGGCGCTCTTGCGGGTGCACCTTTGTACGCTGTTCCGTCAGGTGAAGCATCAGGGAAGTACGCTGCGCTTGTGACTGAGGAAATTGAGAGAATCCGCATAGCCACCGAAGGCGAAGGCATAGTGTTGAAGACGGACACGCTGGGCTCTTTGGAAGCTATTGCGGAAATCCTGAAGCAGAACGACGTGCAGATCAGAATCGCAGACGTAGGCGACGTTTCCAAACGCGACGTGATAGAGGCTTCAGTAGTTAAAGCTCGCGAGCCGCTTAGCGGGGTTATTTTAGCGTTCGGAGTTAAAATTTTGCCTGACGCTGAAGAAGAAGCTGCAACCAGGGAAATCCAGATTTTCAAGGAACCCATAATCTACAATTTGATTGATAAGTACTTGGAATGGCTTAGATCCAAACG
>CAZYUQ010000138.1:0-4110 GCA_964650565.1 uncultured Candidatus Bathyarchaeia archaeon
GTAGTTGTAGTTGCCGTCGTAATAGTAGTATTGGAACACGTGGTAGTAGGTGTAGCCGTCAGTGAGAGGGCTTACAACGTAGATCGTATGGGTTCCTTCTGTTACGGTGTAGGTGTAGCCCGTGGTTCCGACGTATGTTCCGTCTATGTAAAGCGGAACGTAGCCAGAATAACCGTACTGGTTATAAGCAAGCACCGTTAAAGCAAAAAGCACGTTCCCAATGTTTATTATCCGCGGGCTAGACCAAGTGCTCCACACACCATGGTCGCATTGCGCTCTGACCGTCACGTTGTATACTCCGTTTGAACTCCACGTGTGATTTGCATACGCAGTGGCACCGCTGGAATACCAGCCTGTCACCGTCTGAGACGAGCCGTCGCCCCAGTCAAACGTGTATCGTATATTATGGCCGGAAGGATCTATCGAAGAAGCGCTGAATTGGTAGGAAGTGCCAATATCCCCTGATGTAGGACCACCAACAACAGGCGTACTCACGTAGTCGGGCTCGTACTGTTTCAAATGTATGTTGCCATTGCCAAAAACAGCCATTGTACAACCAGTTTGAGGGTTATTGTAGAAGGTACTGTTCCCATAATAAGCCATAGGCCAATTAGCGGCAAATCCAGTTTGCAGAGGGCTATTGCCAAAATTGCCAGAACCCCATGCCCCATCGGAGGCCAAGTCTAAAGCTTGATTCACCGAGGTATCATACTCCAAAGCGTACCAAAAGAATGAATCAACCCAAAGCCGATACAGGTAACCGGTATTATAAGGAATGTTTTGGCTTAAAGATGCTGAACCATAGGGAAAACCTATGTATACATTGCCACCGGTGTCTGGATTACCATAGCCATCATTGCTTATGTCGCTTGCTATGTTAAATCCTGTCGTTGACGGGTCTTCAACGATACGGTGAGTGAAAGCATACGGCATTCCACGAGCATTTCCGTCAGGAAGCATACCCTGCCAGAAATTTGATTGCGGGTAAAAATCAGAACTCGAAATCGCACCATGCGCGTTGTTATAGTCAGCTGACATACAAGTGTTAATGAACGCAAAGACAGCTTTGTTAGGATCAATGCTGTTATATATGTCCATGTCGTAAACCCCATAACTCCAATCCGTATGATGGCTCGCTGCAGTACCGACTACTGTGCCATAGTCGTCCTCAAACATGTAATGGAACTCGTTAGTAGGTACATTCGCATAACCAGCTAGACCTGGATAGCCGCCTACACCATGGTCAAAATCAACAAACGCACCGTAATCATAGATGGCTTGCAAACCACCGCTACTGGCACTCATATCGTTGAGAATTGCACCTTTAAACGAATCATCTCCTTCATGATTATAAGCTGTATAACCGTTGTTAGCGAAGTCAGATGCAATATCACTAGCAGTAATATTTTGATACCAAATTTCAGTGTCTGTTTTGCGCCAGCTATAACTGTAAGGATTATTTGGTGCGCCAGAACTTCTTGAACCCCAAATTACTGCATCTCGCGATGTTGCGTTAACAGCCGCGACAGCTCCCAAAGCTATAGTCGATGATATCAGAATGCAGAGCAGTATTCCACCAGTTTTAAGACCACGCCGTCTTAGAAAAGTATAACGGTGCGATTTTTTCTTTCTACTCATCCAGACCATGGTAGCGCCTACTGCTGCGGCAAGAGTTGGAAGCGCAATCAGAAACGCCAAGTTAAAATTTGCTTCGGAAACTGCGGGTGCTTGACTACTCAAGTTTGCAGTAGGCATGTCTTCTGGAGGAGGCAACGTTGAATACGCTTCCTGAACAGACCTGACCTGTCCACTGTCAGCCCACACATCCACTTCTATGCCGTACATCTGGCCATACCACTTATTGAGGACTAGCCCAATACGCCAAACAGGATAAAGCTCCAAAGAATCCGAGCTTCGATTAGCATTTGCACCTATAGAGTCATCGAAAGTTAAAGCACACCATGAAACACTCTTTGCTTCGTTAAAGTTCTGTGGAGCCAAAGTGTTATTGTCCAGCGGTATGCTCCAAGTATGATTTATGGCGGTAGCTAATGCTATTTGTACTGCTTGCTCTTTAGTTAGGTTAACGGTGTTGCTACCGACGTTATAGAGATCCCAGTTATCTATAAATGAAGTTAGCGAGCCATTGCTGACATATATGGATATAAACTTGGAGTATGGTGCTATTGCACCGTTTGCCGAGTAATACCATTTGAAATTTGTGTTGCCGTTGGAAGCGTTTACTTCAAGCACTTTGTCTCCTGAAAGCACTGTAACATTTTCGCTGGCATTGATATTTCCTAGTGTGGATTTGAGTTGCCCAAAAAGTGGCTTGCCAGTATATGCTTGGTAGTTAGTAAGAAAGCTCTTAGCTATTTCTACAGCGTTACTACTGAGCGCTGAATTAACCATGTGTGGTGAGCCTTGATTTTGAAGCATGTGCAACGTTTGCAGGCTACCGTTTGTAAAAGTGCAAAGTGCATATACCTTGCTGTTTGCTGAAGTTAGATTATAAGCTATAGTATCTTGAGGAATAACACCCATGAATGACTGTTGTTGACTTGGTATAGATTCTTTGGCTGTAACGTTGTAGTTTGCTAAGTCAATGCCGACTATGCTTTTCAATAAGTAAATGCCCTTTTGCTCTGGCAATTGTGCTGCATGGGCAGTGGGCATTAGGGAGATATAGGCGCTGGAACTTAGGAGTATCATGAGGAAAACTGTTATGAATAGTAGTTTTCGTCTATTTTCTTTAGCCATTTTTCTTTTACCTCCATTCTGTTATGGAAAGGCTTGTTTTCCACTTGTTCTCTTTCTGCCCTTCAATTGGGGCTAGGCGGTGACACGCCTCCGAAGCAGTCAGCTTCAGGCTTGAAAGCGCATAACCCTCAGCTGAGAAGGTCTAAGCGCCTTTCGTTGGATTACTTCGGCGGATTTATTATAAATGGAAGACGAAAAGTTTCGGAAATAGAGAGGTAAGTTAAAGTGAAAGGCCCTTACGGAAAACTAGTGCTAAAGTGAATGGCTGAGCGTTCACTTTAACCAGCCTCTCTACGGCATAAAGTAGTCGTTCCTTCTCAGCTGTTATAAGCAGGCATCGCATAAGTCAGCGCGGTTTAATTATGGATTTGGAGACGTTGATGGCTTCTTCGTGCAGGCGGAGAATCCTGCGGGTTCTCTCAGGCAGCAAGCGAACTAACGTTATGGAGCTCGTGAGGAAGGTCAACAGCACCTACAACCAGGTTAACTCGAACCTGCAGATCCTGCGGGAAGAAGGGATTGTATTTGACGAGCGTTTTGGTCGAATGCGAGTAATCAGGCTCAACAGGGAAAACCCGAGAACTCTGCTTCTGCTTCAAGCGCTGAAGATACTCGAGGCGTCTAAGACTGGTAAACAGCCTATCAGGGATTAACGTTTTCAGTTTTTCATGCTTTTAAACCCTTTTCGTGGTTTTCTCGTTTCTCAGGGCCATGATAGTTTTGAGCTTTGCCGCTACTGCATCTTCAATGAATTGGTCTCGTGTAGTGCATCCCAGCTGCTTGTTTGCGTTTATGGCCGCGTCTATTTTCTCTAGCAACTTTGTGGGTATGATTACGGACTGATCGGCTAAAGCGTCTATGGCATCGTTGTAGGTTTGTGGCTTTCCAGTTTTTGCCATCATTTCTCCAAGCAGCCGCGTAAGCTTGCTGTGAAGTGCGTCCGAAACCCGTATTGTTTTCAAGTTCTATTCAGCCTCCGGTGTCGTCCCAAGATTCATGGCAGCTCATCAACTTCCAAAGGGGGTGAGTTTGACGTTTCTGTGCTTTACGGTCAAACAGGAATTCCTGCAGAGGGTTAATTCTTCTCTGACGAAAGCAAGACCGCCAAACTCCAAACAGCATTTGCCTTAAGCGCTTAAAAGCCAAACGCAGCAACAGATAACCCGCTCCGTGTAGAGCGCAGTTAAAGTGAAAAATCGAACAGATTTCATTTCGGGCCCAACCGTTCTTGGTATTGGCATAGCGAAAACTTGTATGTTTCAGTAAAAAGCATGGAAAGTTTAAACGTGTTTAAACAAACATAACCGATACTAATAGAATCAGTATCAGGGCAAATACGAGACCTGTGAT
>CAZYUQ010000139.1:0-4106 GCA_964650565.1 uncultured Candidatus Bathyarchaeia archaeon
AACTTGAGTTTCAAAAGGTTGAAAAAGAAGGTTTCATATATCGTGGTTTAGGAAGAGGAGTTGAGAAGAAATGAAGAAGTTAGGTGTGGCGGTTGTAGGCACTGGATTTTGGGGGAAAAACCACGCTAGAGTCTACAAGGAACTGCCGTCTACTGAGCTTGTGGCTATTTGTGACGCAAATGCTGAGCGCGCGAAAACCATAGCTGACCAGTTTGGCGTGAAAGCTTACACGAATAGTGCACGGATGCTGAAGAACGAGGCAATTAAGGCTGTTAGCGTATGTACGTGGTCAACTAGCCTTGCGAAGGAAGCTCTTAAAGCGTTGAATGCTGGAAAGCATGTTTTGGTGGAGAAGCCGATGGCGACGAATGTTAAGCAGGCTGAGCGGCTTGTGGATGTGGCTGAGGCGAATGGTTTGCATTTGACTGTGGGTTTTTTGATGCGGTTTATTCCGGGGTTGCAGCACATTCGTGAGGCTGCCGCGGGCAAGAAGCTTGGGGAGCTTGTGTGTGTTACTGCGAAGCGCGTTTCTCAGTGGCCTGAGCGAATTGGTGATGTGGGCGTGGTTAAGGACACGGCGATTCACGATATAGATGTTATGCGTTACGTGTCTGGTGAGGACCCGATTGCTGTGTACGCGAAGACTGGAAGTATGCGGCATAAGAAGTTTGAGGATTACGCGCAGATAATGCTTACTTATGAGGATGGCAAAACGGCGTTTATTGAGTCTAACTGGTTGACGCCGTATAAGACGAGGACTTTAACTGTGACTGGCAGTGAGGCTATTATGCGGTTGGATTATATCACGCAGGAATTGTGGATTGAAGATGCAAAGGAGAGTTTGCAGCCGAGGTTTCCGTGGCAGGAGCCGTTGAAGGTTGAACTTCAGCATTTTGCTGATTGCGTTTCTGCGAAGAGTAAACCCGTGATTACGGCTGCTGACGGCGTGAAAGCGCTTAAAATAGCTGAAGCTGCGTTGAATTCGTCGGTGAAAAATAGGGCGGTAAAACTGAAGTAGTTTGTTAGCGGCTGTTTAGTGTTTCAGGTTGAAGGGTTTACCTTCAGCGACTATTTTTTCGGGTATTTTGTTTTTCCATTTTTTCAGGAAAGGTAAGTCTTCGTTTTCCTTGCGCAGTTCGTCAGGTAGCATTTCTGGGATTTCTTCGCGGATGGGGTACCAGCGTAAGCATTTTGGGCAGACGATTAGTCCTTCTACTATTTCGTTTTTTTCTTCGAAGACGTGTAGTTCAAGCGGGTAATACTTGTCGATTGGGCAAGCGAGGATGTCCATGAGTTTTCGTTTCATTCCAGTTCCCTTAGAGAAAAGTAACTGTGGGTCAGTCTATTAAAATTTGCTTACTGTTCGGATTTCGTTGTCTCTGTTGCTTGAGAAAGTCTATAGCCCCCTTTTAAATGCTATAAATAGAGCGCGGAAAGCGCCGCTGCGGCGGGTAGACCCCCTACTGGTTTCTGCATACAACTGCTATTAGGCTCCAAATATGAAAGGGGGAAAACGTTGGCTTCTTAGACCATGCGGGTTACTAGCGCGTTTATGGCTTCGCCTCGGTAGCCTGCTTCGCCGCCCGCACGGTAGCTCTTCTTTATTTTGCCCTTGAAGCCCTTAGTTGGAGGGCGCAACTTGAAAACAGGCTGCATGCCCTGCAGCTTCCAATGCTCCGCTTTACAACTGGCAATAGCTTCTGCCAACGCGTTTAGGGATTTGTATCCGATTTTCTCCGCGTACTCATCCGTCAACTTCTTGTCGCCAGCAAGCCTACCCCGCTTCTGCAACATCAACGCCACGGTTTCAGGTGAAGCCTCGCCCCACGTAACGTAAGCCTGCACTTGCTGCAGCATGCCTTTAAACGATGGGCGGTTGTCAATCAGCACCGCGTGGTTAGTCCTGCTTAGACGAAGCATGTCCAGCGTTGCCCTTGCTTCACGCTTAGCGCTAATGGTTCCGCGAACCCGCACAGCAACAATGCACTTGCACTCGCTAGCTTTCTTACTCAACTACCTCACCCAATCCGCCTGAGTTATCAGATTATACGTTTTCTTCAAAGCGTCAAAAACTGCGAAGGCAAAAGACGGAACAGTCCGCGTTGCACCATAGCTGCGCATCCACAAATCCTTCACGCCTGCCAAGCCCAAAATCACTTTCGCAACTTCGCTTGCCACAAGCCCCAAGCCTCTTGGACCAGGAACAATAAGCACGCGAACGCCGCCGCATTTTCCTTCAACCATGAACGGCACTGAATGAGGCTTACCGCAGCCACATTCCCAACTGCCACAGCCCCGCTTAACGGGAACAATGTTTAAACGCGCAGCGGCAGCAGCTTTCTCAATGGCGTTGCGCACTTGGTTGGCTTTTCCAGCGCCTAAACCAATGTAGCCGTCTCTGTTGCCCACGGCAACGATGGCTTTGAACCGTGATTTTTCTCCTGCGTCAGTTTGCTTCTGCACTAAGTTAACGTTTATGACTTCTTCGTGAAGGTCAGGAATCAAAGCGTCAACAATCTGGTACTCAGAAATCTTTAAGCCGCTCAAGAAAACCTCGTCGATGGAAGTAATCTTGCCTTCTTGAATCAGTTTGCCCAAACGTGTTCTAGGAACCCACGTCTCTAAATTTGTAGTTTCTCTTTCCCTTCCTCTTCCTCTAGACATTATGCTTTCTCACCCTTCTTCTTGCTAACTTTCTTTTTAACTGGCTTGGCTTCAGCCTCAGCCTTAGCCTTGGCAGGTTTAGCCTTGGCGGGTTTAACCTTAGAGGCCTTAACCTTAGCTTCAGTCTTAACTTGCTTAGCCTCAGTCTTGTTACCAGCCTTGAACGAGCCGTCGATTTCAGCCTTAACTTTCGCTAAATGCTCAGGGAGCATCTCAGGAGAAAGCTTCGCCGCCAAATACTTCGAGAACTTGGCGGAATAGACTTCAGAGCCAGCGCCTAAACTCTTCCCGTACTTAGCAATGTGCTCGCCCTTCACCGTCGCCTCAACAATCTTCGCCTCATCATGAGGAACAGGCACTCCAGCGTCTACAACGCCGCGTAAAACCGCGAAAAGCTTGGAACCCTTCGTCGGCGCAACTAAGCCAATATCCAAAATGGCTTCGCTCACGCCCTTGGCTTTAGCTTTCAACCCGCAGAGAAAACCAGTCAAGTACGCCGCTGGAGCATTACCAGTCGGAGCTTTCCACCCGTACTTCTTCAGCTCTCTGCTGTGCGCCGCAGCCAAAACCACATCGCCAATAGGCTTGGCGAGGATTATCTGCGCAGACGCGTTCTTAAGCGAGTTGCGAACCACAATCCGCGGTCTTCCAGAAAGCACCAAAGCTTTCCGAGCCTGATAGTCAGTCTTACCTTCTCTTCTACGCCGCAACGCAACACGATAACGAGAATGCCGCGCCATTAACGTTTCCTCCATAAATCATGTGCCTTCAAGTAACGTTCCAAATCAGCAACAGACTCAAACCTGCCGCTACCAGCCATACGGTACACCCGAGTGTACGTAGTCTCCGCAATAACACGTTTCTCCTTCAACTCACGCAGCCTCTTCCGCAAAGAACGAATCTTGGTCATCCACACTTCTTTTCTGGAAATCTTCGCGTATCCGCTACCGCCGTGGCTGCCTGGACCCATGCGTCTTCCCTTCTTCTTCTTTCCCTGAATAGTCTTCGCGCGACTTCGACTCACGCCTTGCTGCGGCAAAGACGCAATAATCTTCTCGTGAATAAGCTTCTTAATTTCCTCTCGCGTTATGGCACCTTCCACATCGCTGACCCGTTCAGGGTCAATCCACACGCGGTTCCGGCCAACCTTCAAAATTTGCGCTGCCAAACGCCTTTGACTGCTAAGATTCGTCATTACTCTTCAGAACTCCCTTAAGTTTAGCTACTCTAGATTTTTTCGGCTTCTGCTTTTTCTTCTCAGCCTTTTCCTGCTTCTCAGAAGGCTTCTCTTCACCCGCTTCAGCCTCCTCAGCCTCAGCCTCTTCTTCAGGCGCCTTAACTTCCTTAACGTTCAAAACAACCACGTCGCGCTCTTTGGCTGCGGCTATAATCTCCGCCCGCTTTTTCTTACCAACCGTATGCGCAATCCGAGCAGCCTGAAC
>CAZYUQ010000140.1:0-4097 GCA_964650565.1 uncultured Candidatus Bathyarchaeia archaeon
GTCTAGGCGGCAGTACTGCGTTGGCGTGTACCACAAGAATTTGAGGCTGAGCTGTTGGGCTTTGTCGCGGATTTCAGGCAGCAACTCGCGTAACTTTTCAATGGGCAAGGCGAATTCTTTGCTTACCGCACCTGCTTTTCCAGAGTAGATGAGGCTGTTGCAGCCGAAAGCAGCAACGCCAAGCTCTTTGATGTAATCAATGGTTTTCAGAAATTCCTTAGCGTTGTGCGTGTTCAGCGTCGTGTTCGTGGTCACGTAAATCTGCGATTTCACAGCGTTCTTTATGCCCATTACTGTTTCTTTCCAGCTTCCTTCCGCTGCGGTTATTAAATCGTGGATTTTAGGCAAATGCGACTCCAGCGTTACCTGCACGAAGTCTAAACCCGCCTGCTCCAGCGTTTTCACGTATCTTTTGCTTCTCAGTTTTCTGCCGTTGCTTATTAGTCCCGTGACCATGCCCTTGTCCTGCGCGTACTGCAACAGCTCCGGCAAGTCCTCGCGCATTGTGGGCTCGCCGCCGGTAAAGGTAACGATGAACACGCCTATTTGGCTGAGCTTGTCTATGACTTCTTTCCACTGCTGTGTGCTTAATTCGGCGGTTTTGTGTGGTCCCCCTGCGTAGCAGTGGATGCAGTTGTTGGTGCACTTGAACGTGAGCGCCATGTCCATGCGTAGCGGCGCAGAATACTCGTAAGTGAACGGTTCTTCCTTAGCTACTTCAAGGAAGGATACAGGGCAAATCTTCTCGGTGCTCGCCAAAGTGCTGATGGCGTAAACAAGCTTCTCATAATCGGCTTTTGCCTGGGCGTTGTTTACGCGGTAAATGCGGCGAATCTGCTTCAGCACGGCGTTTTCAGGCATGCCCTGCATGAAATAATAAGCGTAAGCCGCTGCTGTCGCGTTAAGATGCAGCACCGTGTTCGCGTTTATCACCATGACTCCGCGCCCATCTGCCTCAATGCGCAGCTGAAGCGCCATGCCTTTGAACTCGTCTTTACCGCGGTACGTGTAACGTCCTTGGGGAACTGCTGGACGCAGGATTTTTCGGAGGAAGCTCATTTTCAGCCTACACCCCCGCCGGCACAGGCGCAAGCGCATGAGACGCAGGCGCACGCGCAGGCACATGCGTGGCAGGCGCAGACGCAGTCAGCACCATGATGTGCGGGTTTATGTGAGGCTTTTGTGGGTGGTGGCGCGGGGACTATGGCGTTGGCGAATTTTTCGATGTTGAGTACGATGTTGCTGGAGGTGTTTTCTACTGCCGTTGCGATGTTGTTTGCGAAGTCTGCGCCGGGGATTGTTGGCGGTTTTGTTGTTTGTGTTGGGGTGTTGATGGGTGGTGTGTATGTGGGATGCGGATGGTAGTGGTGGTATCCGTGCCAGTACCAGAACCACAGGGGGCTTGGTTCGAAGGCGCGGGTTTGGAAGGCTGTTTCGGTGCGCGCGCGGTAGTTCGGGTCAAGCAACAACCACAATAACTGCTCATCGTATGCTTTGGATGCCAATGCGGGGGTGCCTGCCTGTTCGACTTGTGTCCATGCTTTGCCGGCGATTTTTCTGTAGTAGTCGGTGGTGTCGCGTCGGCTGTATCCGCGCAGCTTCTGCTCCACCGTGTCCCGCAGAAACATTACGGTGTGTGCTAGTTTTTCTTCGTCTAGTGTGCCGTCGCTGCGTACGGCGTTGAGGAAGTCAATTTCGTAATAGCGCAGGGGGTTGTCTTTGGTGCCTGTTTTGTCTTTGAACTCGGGCATTATTCGGAGTTTAAGCGCTGGGTTTGTGGTTTCGGTCCAGACTGCGCGTTTTTTGAGTAGGCTGTAGAGGATTTCTGTGACTATTTGTGTGGGTTTCATTTCCAGCAAGTATGAGGCTTCGACTGCGGTTAAGCCGCGTCTTACGCCGAGGGTTTCCATGCTGAGCTTCGGGGACGTGTAGGGTTGCTTGCGGATGACGTAGACTGCGAAGCCTATTGCAGCTATGGCGGCTATGACGCCGATGGCGACGAAAACGTATGTTCCAAAATCGTCTTCACCTGATGGGGGCTGCGGCGTGTAATCAGGCGAGGTAGTATCAGGCGCAGTGTAATCAGGCAAGTATTCTGCTGGGAACGATATGCCTATTGGATACTGCTCGTTTGGGGTGAGGTTCTGTTTTTCCCAGTAAACCGTTAAGCTGCCGTCTTCATCTGCTGTGTTGTTCCAGTAAGCAGTTTGCGTGGTTTTCACGTCGTTTTTGGTGACGCCTGGCGGGAGAACAATTTCTATGCGCAGGTCTTTGACGGTTGCGTCGTACCACGAAGGTGTAAACTGCATGCCGATGTTGCCTGGGTTCATGGTGTCGTTGTAGAGCATGCCTGCGACGTTGGTTATGAGGTTGAATTTTACGCTTTCTCCAACTGCCAATGCCCAGCTTAGGGCTACTTGGACTTTGTAGTCGCTTCCAGAGCTTACGTCAGATGTGGCTAGCTCCAATTCGTATTCGTCTATGGCTGTGCCTATTGTGAAGTCGCCTGTGGGCTGCCCAACGAACACTTTGCTGATTGAGTCGCCTGAATCCAACGTTAACTGTATATCGTAGAGCAGGTCGATGGTGCCGTCCTGGTTTATCCAGATTTTCACCCATTCATGCTCAAGGTGATAGCTACCTGTCCACGCTTGCGCTGTGGTGGTTAGACATGTGAGGAAAATAAGCGTGAACGCGAATACAACAAGCAAAGAGCGTTTTTTCACCATTTCGGTTCCTCTGTTACTTCAAAAGTGTTGCCGCAGTACGGGCATTTTGCGTACGGCACGCCTGAAACAATCTTAATTTGGTTAGCGTCCACCGAAGCGGAACAGTTGGGGCATTTTAACGCTGCGGCTTTCATCTGCCCCGAAAGCTCTACTTGGTGAATGACTGTTTTGGGCTTGCGCGTTGCATAGTAAGTTACGGCGGCTATGGCGAAGCCGACGGCGAACAGCAGCAGGCTAACGGTTAACCTTGTGGTGGCTGCCGCTACTGACGCTGCCATAGCGAAGATTACTGCGAAAAAGAAGAGAAGCGCAACGGCAACAGCGCCCAACACAGCTAATAGTTTCATGGTTACGTGTTTGTAACAAGTAAGAATTTAACTTTACCCTCAAGCGATGCCGAAGTTGGTAAGTAGGCAAGATGTCGTAGACAGTTCCGAGTGCAACAGTGAAAACTATCATATTTGGAGCCTAATAGAGGTTCTATGCAGAAACCTATAGGGGGTCTACCCGCAGTGCTCCCAGCAGAACTATATAAAGGAAGTATATATAAGGGGGCTATAGTTTTTCCCGAGCATTAGAGCCGTTAACTTGGCAGCTTGTTCAGTTCAGTCATTTTCAGGTGAATCGCTGCCACCGTAGCGCCAACGTTCTTCTCTTCCACTACAATGATGATTTGCGATGTGTGTGGCGCGAAAATGCCTCTTTTTATGTTGATGCCTTGAATCGCGCTAATGGCAGTTGAAGCTACGCCTGCTGAATCCTTCATTCTGTCACCGATAAGCGTAACCACGCCCAAACCATACTCAATCCGCATGTCCTCATCAAATCCTTTCAGCTTCTCTTCATTCCGCCGCAGAAACTCCGAATCTAAAAACAGAAAATCCCTGATGCGATCTCCTGTTTCCAGTGTTTCAGCGCCCAAATCCATGAAATCGTTCCGCTTCTCCCAAATCCGCAGCGAATCCTCCAAAGACCTGCTCTTCTCATCGCTCATAGAAAGAATTGCGCAGCCAGCCTTACCCGCCAAGCACTTCACAATTTCCTTGCCGCTTGTCTCAGACTGGATAATGGAATATGCTTCTGGCTCATCAATGGGCACAACACGCAAAGGCTGCATGAACCGCCTAGCCAACGCAATCGCAGGACTCTGCAAAATCTTCATACCCATCAAACTCGCCTTATGCGCTTCATTATACGTTAGCGCCGCAACATGCATAGTCTCTTGTCCCTTCACAACTTTCGGGTCAGCACTCTGCACAGGCACATCCTTAAACAACAACGTCTCAGTATGATAACGCGTTTTCAACAAACAAGACGCAAACACCGCCGTCAAATCTGAACCGCCTCTGCCCAAAACCGTTTCCAAAC
>CAZYUQ010000141.1:0-4040 GCA_964650565.1 uncultured Candidatus Bathyarchaeia archaeon
TGACCACGCCGTTGGTAACTATAGAGCCGGACGTGACTATAAGCGAAGCTGCGAGAAAAATGAGCAACATAGACATCAGACGCCTCGGAGTGCTCTACAAAAACAACTTGGTAGGGTTACTTTCAAGCAAAGACATTCTAAGCGTCATGCCTGAACTCATAGAAATAATCCAAGAACAAAATCGCATAGAATGCGCGGATAGACCGGAAGAAGCCGAGGAAGCCGAAGAGGCACCGCTTTCGGGGTACTGCGACCGCTGCGGCGTGTACTCTGACGAACTGAAAAACGTTAACGGTCAAAACTTGTGCGAAGACTGCCGCATAGAAATGGAAACCTGAAAAACAGCAACCCGACTGGGCAGTTGCAAGTGGAAAACAAACTTTAATTACGATACGCGTCGTTATTCACCTAAAGAGCGCGTCTAACTTGATTGTTGACTCACTGCTAACAAACGCTAAGGCGTACCTGAACAAGGAAATAGTGGACTGCAACATAGCAATTGAGAAAGGAGCAATTTTCAAAATCGGCAAACAGGTGCACATGCCAAAAGCCGACGAAACAATCAACCTGAAAAACCTCCTAGTTTTGCCTGGGCTAATAGACGTTCACGTGCACCTTCGCGACGAAGGCAAAGCGTACAAAGAAGACTTTTACACTGGAACCGCCGCCGCAGCAGCAGGCGGAGTAACCACGGTTCTGGACATGCCTAATAACGCTCCTGTAACCATGAGCGCCGAAACCCTGAAAAACCGCATGCAAACCGCACAAAGAAAAACCTTAGTCAACGTTGGATTTTACTCCGAGTTCCCCAATAACCTAGACGAAACCGCAAGCATCGTCGCTGAAGGCGCAATAGCCTTCAAACTGTTCATGGCGTGCCAAATCGGCGGATTAAACATCGACAGCGACCAAGCACTGCAAGAGGCGTTCAAGAAAGTCGGCGAGCTAAAGGTTCCAGTTGCAGTGCACGCAGAAGACAAAGCCACGCTAACAGAGGCTGAGGAGAAACTGAAAAAAGCCAATCGCCATGACTCCGCAGCCTTTCTCAAGGCGCATTCAGAACGCGTGGAACTCAAAGCCATCGACCGCCTGCTGAAACTAACCGCTCAAATCAACCTGCACTTGCATTTCTGCCACTTAACCACCCAAGAAGGCTTAGATGCAGTAGTTGAGGCGAAAAAGTCTGGCAGGACAGTAACTTGCGAGGTAACGCCTCATCACCTGTTATTGTCAAGTGCGGATTTCGAACGTTACGGCTCATTGCTTGCGATTATGCCGCCGTTGCGTAGTAGCCGCCACATTGAGAGCCTTTGGAAAGGCATCGCTGGCGGCGGGGTTGACATTATAGGCTCAGACCATGCTCCTCACGCTTTCGAGGAAAAGTCGGCAGGCAGCATTTGGGACGTTAAAGTCGGCGTGCCTGGTTTGGAAACTACGCTTTCGCTCATGTTGACTATGGTTAGACGGAACCGCTTATCCTTAGATGATTTGGTTCGTCTGTTGTCGGAGAAGCCCGCGGAAATCTTCAACTTGGCAGACCGCGGCAGATTAGCGCAAGGCAAAAAAGCTGATATAGTGGCTGTAGACTTTAACCAGAAGTTCAAGATTGACGCTTCAAAATTCAAGTCGAAAGCCAAGTACTCGCCCTACAACGGGTGGGAAGTGCAGGGGCGACCCGTGAAAACTTTCGTCAACGGCTTATTAGTCATGGATGAGCAGGAAATCGTGGCGAAGGCAGGCAGCGGCGGAATAATTCGGGGAGACCGCGTGTGAAGTTCCTCGCGGATGGGATGCTGGGGAAACTAACTCGGTGGCTTCGCATGCTGGGGCACGACGTAGAATACTCAAGCAAGCTGGACGATTCGGAGTTAGCTGCGACGGCGAAAAAGGAACAGCGGATTCTGCTTACACGGGATTTGGAGCTGTACCAGCGCGCTACCGCTAAGGGTGTTGAGGCGTTTTACGTGGCAGGCGAAACTGAAGTGGCAAGGCTTGCGGAGCTTGCGAAACGTTTCTGTTTTTCGTTAATTATAGACTTAGAAAATTCCCGTTGCCCAAAATGCAACGCTAAACTGCGCGTAGCGCCTAAGGAGAAGCTTGCGGGTAAAGTGGAGAAAAACACTTTTGCGCATTACAGTGATTTCTGGGAGTGCCCGCGGTGTGGGCAAGTCTATTGGCAGGGTGCCCATTGGGACCGCATACGCGCTACGCTGAAGGCTGCAGAAGAAAAAGTGAACGACCCGTGTGAAACTTAGCTTTCTTTCAGAAGCCACTTCAGCGGGATGTCTTGGAAGGTTCCGTCAGGCAACGTTCTTCGAATAGTCATCGGCAACATGCAACCTTCAAGCTCTTTCAGCGCGATGTCGATGGGGCTTGAGTAGCCTTCGTCGACTGACACGATTATTGGGGCACCCATTGAAATCTGAAGTGCCCTTGCTCCCACTATCCGCGCTTTCTCGAACCTCGTTATTTTCGGAGGACCTACCGTTATTTTTTCTTGTTTAGACGTAGTCTAATACTCTCCAGCGCCTGGGTACATTCCGCCTGGGGCTCCTCCCGGCGGACTTGGCGGCGCTCTCGTTTTTCCAGCAGCAATCACATCGTCGATTTTCAGGATCATCGATGCTGCTTCAGATGCCGATTTTATTATTTGTTTTTTGACTGTGAGTGGCTCGAACACGTTCTTTTTTGCCATGTCCTGAATTTTTCCTTCGCGAACTTCTATTCCAGCCCACGTTTCCCCTTTTTCATGCCTAGCTCTGAGTTCGGATAATATGTCAATAGGGTCTAAACCAGCGTTTTCCGTAAGCGTCACCGCCACAGCCTCTAATGCTTCAGCGAAGATTTTGACTGCAAGTTGCTCTCTTCCAGGCAAAGTTCCCGCGTGCGCTTTGAGCACGCGTGACATTTCAAGTTCTGGGGCGCTGCCGCCGGCTACAATTTTTGGCTCTTCAATCACGTCTTTGATTACGCATAGGGCGTCGTGGAGTGAGCGCTCCGCTTCCGCAGTCATGCGTTCTGTTCCGCCTCTTATCAGAATTGTAACTGCCAACGGGTGCTTGCAGCCTTCGATGAAGGTCATTTTGTCTTTGCCTATTTTGCGTTCTTCCACAAGCGCTGCGTAACCAAGGTCTGCTTTGGTTATGTCGTCTAGTTTGGTTACTATTTTTCCGCCTGTGGCTTTTGCCAGTTTCTCCATATCGGACTTTTTGGCTCTGCGCACTGCGAGCACGCCTTTTCGTGCGAGGAAGTGCTGTGCCATGTCGTCGATGCCTTTTTGGCAGATGACGACGTTTGCGCCTGCTTGTGTGAGTTTGTCGGTCATGTCTTTGAGCATGGCTTCTTCTTGGTTGAGGAATGCTTCGATTTGGTCTGGGGTTTCAATGTTGATTTTTGCGTCGAACTCTGTTTTTTCAATTTCTAATGAAGCGTCAAGAAGGGCGATTTTGGCTTTTTCGATGCGTTTCGGCATGCCTGAGTGTGTGACTTCTTTGTCGAGGACTATGCCGTTTATGAGGGTTGTGTCGCCGAGGGATTCGCCTGTTTTCTTTTCCACTTTGACGTCGTCTACGTCTACCTTGTACGTGGTGTCTGTTTTCTCTGCGACTGCGAGCATTGCTTTTACAGCTATGTCTGCAAGGTATTCTTTGTAGTCTGCTACGAGTTTGCTTGCCATGGATGTTACTGCGGCTTTTTTCAGGTATTCCGATGTTTTCAGGTCTACGGGTATCGCTATTTTCTCAAGTGTTTCTAACGCCTTTTCTGCAGCTTTTTTGTAGCCGTCGATTATTATGGTTGGGTGAATATTTTTGTCGATTAGTTCTTCTGCTTTGTTTAGAAGTTCGCCTGCTATTATGACAGCAGATGTGGTTCCGTCGCCTGCTTCGTTGTCTTGTGTTTTGGCTACTTCAACGAGCATTTTAGCGGCGGGATGCTGAATATCCATTTCGTCTAGAACTGTGCGTCCGTCACTGGTTATTGTCACGTCGCCGAAGCTGTCAACCAGCATTTTGTCCATACCTTTTGGACCTAAAGCGCTT
>CAZYUQ010000142.1:0-4038 GCA_964650565.1 uncultured Candidatus Bathyarchaeia archaeon
CTTGTTGGTTGTAACCACGTGTTTTCCAGTTTTGAACGCCTTAGTGATATGCGACAGGGCTGGCTCCGCGTTTTTGATGTTAACGGGCGTGACTTCAACAACCACTTCAGCCTCAACCGACTCAATAACCTCTAACGCCGAGATTCCTGGGCGACCAAACTCCTTGTCTGCGGATATCGGGTAGCCCCGTTGCTTAATTGCTTCCAGTTTTTCAGGGCTTAAGCCTCTGGGGTTGATTACTGCGCCATCTATATCAGCTATAGCAACGATTTTCGGGTTAAACCCGTAGCCCTTCACTTTTTCAGCGTATTTGCGAGCGAGAATGCTGGTTACACCCTTCCCGACTACGCCATAGCCAACTAAAATAATCCTCATCCCAACTCACCTCTCCACAATTGCCATCTGCTTTTTCAAGCCAAGCGCAGCTTCAATCGCTGATATTTCAGCGTCAACCTCCACCGGCTTCTCACTCATCTTAACCGCCGTGTCAGGGTCCTTGAGTCCATGTCCCGTGGTAACGCAAACCACGCGTTCATCCTTGTCGATGACGCCGTTGTTGACGAGTTTAATCAAGCCCGCTATGGATGATGCGCTGGCTGGTTCCACAAAGATGCCTTCCACGCGCGCCAGCAGCTTCTGTGCGGCAAGAATCTCGTCATCAGTCACGGTTTCCGCTGTTCCGCCCGAGTTGCGGATTGCGTTAATGGCTTTCTTCCAGCTGACGGGTGCGCCGATTCTTATGGCGGTGGCTACGGTTTCAGGTTTCTTGACGGGCACGATTTTCTCGCTGTTCGTCTTAATCGCCCGTGCTATAGGCGCTGACCCTGCTGCTTGGATGCCTGTCATCCTCGGAAGCTTTTTGATGAAGCCGAGCTGATGGAACTCGGTGAAGCCTTTCCATATGGCGCTGATGTTTCCCGCGTTGCCCACGGGCACGATGACGCGGTCAGGCGGCTCATTGTCTAATTGGTCGCATATTTCGAAGCCTAATGATTTTTGTCCTTCTATTCTGAACGGGTTAATCGAGTTCAAGAGGTAAATGCTGTGATACTTTTCTGAAAGTTTTAGCACCATGTCCAGCGACTGGTCAAAGTTGCCGCGCACCTGAAGCACTTTGGCGCCGTAAATCATGGCTTGCGAAAGTTTCCCGTAGGCTATCTTGCCCGACGGAATCAGCACGGTGCAGCGCATGCCTGCCTTCGCCGCGTAAGCCGCCAGTGAGGCAGAGGTGTTGCCTGTAGATGCACAAATAACGTTTTTGACGCCGAGTTCTGCGGCTTTGGAGACGCCGACGGTCATGCCGCGGTCTTTGAAGCTGCCTGTTGGGTTTTCGCCTTCGTTCTTCACGCAGAGTTGCAACAGACCTAGCTGTTTGCCCAGTTTGTGGCATGAATGTAATCCTGTGCCGCCCTCGTTCAAAGAAACTATTTTGCTAATGTCGCTGATGGGCATGAAGTCTTTGTACCGCCAAACGGAAAGCGGCACGTTTCTCCAGTCACTTTTCTCCAGTTTCCTAGACAATTCTTCAAAATCGTATTTGACCTCAAGGACATCTCCGCATTTCCTGCAGAAATAAACAATCTCATCAACAGCGTATTTGCTGCCACAGTTTATACATTCTTGATGCGTCATTACTCCATCTCCATTAAGCATGCGCCCCTACCAGGTCTCGTGGCAAAAGCCGTCGCGCTGAAGCCAGCAACCTCAAACCCCTGCCTCATGGCATCCGCAACTGCCCGTGCATCCGCCTTCTTCTTGTTGACTACGGCTATCATGGCGGGTCCCGCGCCGCTTATGGCAACCCCGCACGCGCCAGCCCGCAACGCGTTTTCTCGCACTTGCCGGTAACCGGGAACCAAGTTTGCTCTTGCGGGCTCCACAACCATGTCTATCATTGAGTTGCCTATCAGGTCCACGTTGCCTGTGGCGAAGCCGCTGGCTAGAGCTGCCGCTTTTCCAACGTTGCTGCTTAGTTTGCTTGTTGGGACTTGTTTGGGCACGACTGAGCGGGCTTTTTCAGTTTTGTTAGCCGGTATTGCCATATGTGGGAAGGCTAAGCACACCTCCATGTCTGGCGGAGACTTCAGATTAACTATCTCTACGGGGTTATAAGATTTGACTATTACGAAATCTCCGCATATGGCAGCGGACACGTTATCCGCGTGTTCAACGCCTGCGGAGGCAACTTCGCCTTTTGCAGCAAAACGTATTAACTCAGCGTTGTCCAGTTCAAGGTTGAACATGCAGTTTAAGCCGTAAGCCACGCCTGCCGCTGAAGCCGCGCTGCTGCCTAAACCCACGCTTGGAAAAATCCTCCTTTCAACTTCTATTTTGACTCCTGTCTTCAACGAGAACGCCTTCAGTATGTGGTTTGCAACTAAGCCTGCTGGGCTTTTTTCTGGCACGGTGGCGCTTGTTGCTGCTGAGAGCCCAGAAACAGCGATTTCAACGCCTTCAGGAATAAGCTTTAACGTGATTTTGTCTGTTGGCTGTTCCAAGGCTAAGCCGAAAACGTCGAAGCCCGGACCTAAGTTCGCGGTTGTGGCGGGTGCTTTGACTGTGACGTGGCTTAGCGGCATGATCCCATCTCTAAACGAGCAGACAGTATGAAGCTGCAACTATTAACGTTGTTGCTTCGCACCTTCAGTTCAGAGCCAACCATCTTTAAACGCCCGTTGCTCCTTTTATGGTGGTTAGCCTACCATGTTGGATAGGACTTCGTAAGCTTTCAAGCTGTCCTTTTTCTCTACGACTATGATGGTTTCTGTCCAGCACGAAATGAACTCGATGATGTTTATGTTCTGCTCCGCCAGCAATGTTGTCAGGAAAGCCACGACTCCCGGAGTAGCTTCCAAATCTTCAGGCGAGTGAATAACAGCCATCGTGCAGTTATCATGCTTGACCAGAGCGCTGAGTCTTTCTGGCATGTCGCTTCTGTCCATGAGGTACACGAATTTGCCCAGCAAATCTACTCTCATGCCGTTTTTTGCTTCCAGTTCTCGTGTGGTTATTGTTACGGATTTTCTGTCGTAGATGGCTATGCTGCTGCGTTTTAGCAGTTGCAGCACTTTTTCTTCGCGTTTTTGCCTGTGCCGTTGTAGTTCTTCTGAGAATCTGCGTAGGGCGGCTTTGATGGCGCTTGTGTTGTTGATTTTTAGTTCTTGTTGGATTTGTCTGGATAGTTCGCTGAGGTTAACTATGCCTTTTTCCAGTGCTTCCAGCAGGTAGGGTTTGTTCCGTAGGTGACTTCTCACGTTTTGGGCTATTGTCATGGTGCATGAGTGTATCAGTTGAGACATTTAAAGCTTATCGTGTTACAAAAATGTCGCAAAGTTTAAAAACACCGCCCCTGAGGTAAGGGGAATAATTCAGTTACAAAAATGGGGGAACAAACAATAACCGAAAAAATCGTCCTCGCATACTCAGGCGGACTCGACACGTCCGTGCTCATCAAGTGGCTGCAAGAAAAATACAACGCCGAAGTCATAACCGTAACCGCCAACGTCGGCCAACCCGAAGACCTGAAAGAAGTCGCGGAAAAAGCAAAACGCCTCGGCGTCTTGAAGCACTACTCGATTGACGCCAAGGACGAATTCGCTGCTGACTACGTGTTTCCAGCCATAAAAGCTAATGCGCTTTACGAGGGCAAATACCCCATAAGTACAAGCCTCTCCCGCCCGCTTATCGCAGCGAAAATGGTGGAAATCGCGGAAAAAGAAGGCGCCACAGGCTTAGCACACGGTTGCACAGGCAAAGGCAACGACCAAGTGCGCTTTGAAATAAGCCTCGGCGCGTTAGCGCCTGACCTCAAGATAATCGCTCCAGTCCGCGAGTGGGACATGACAAGAGACGAAGAAATAGCCTACGCAAAAAAGAAGGGCATCCCAGTTTCCACTGCAGCCAAAAAGTACAGCATAGACGAAAGCATCTGGGGCAGATCCATCGAATGCGGCATACTGGAAGACGCTGCTCAGGAGCCTCCCGAAGACGCTTTCAAATGGACGGTATCGCCTGAAAAAGCGCCGATCAAGCCTGAAT
>CAZYUQ010000143.1:0-3923 GCA_964650565.1 uncultured Candidatus Bathyarchaeia archaeon
CCTCTGCCGCGTCTGTTTTTGGCATTTCTTGGGCTTCTCTTTCTAGGACTAATAAGGCATTATCTCCATTGTTTTCAACGTTAGTGGGCGTCCATTTTTTTCAAGGGTCATATGTCTTTCGCCTCTAAACGTGGATACTTTTGCATTCTCAATTTGAATGGTGTCTCCAACCGAGACAGCTGCTATTTGTTGGTTCCATAGACAAAGTTTGATTGTTCCAGTTTCATCCGCTATTAACGCTTTAGCGACGCTAGCGTGGTTTCCATATCTTGTAACAACACGCTTTGGCTCTGCAACTTCCAAAATTTTAGCTTTCAGATTAACATGTTTCATCCCAGTTCGCAAATCTTTAATGGAGTTGCAAGTCGCTGCTTGAGCTTTTTTATCTAGATATCTACGAATCCGATTGGTTTCCATGAAATTTCTGAGTTGATGGCTCATATTCAACAGAAATTCTTCGACTATTGGAAATTGCGCAATGACTTCAGACTCTCTCGTAATTAGAACGATGACCCTGTTTTTTGTTTTACCTCGACATTGGATTGATAATTTGTCACATCTTGTTTTTTTGTGTTCTAGTGCTGAGCGCAGAGCATGCAAGAATTTTTCAGAATCAACATCATATTTTACTGAAAGAAAAGCAAGATATTCGCCAATTGACGGTTTTTTCCTTATGTTTCTTCACCTTTTTGCTCCTATATCTTGAGGTAACCTTTATTTCTCAACCATTCCAACTGATTCCTTCTGTACCGCCAGAAAATGTCTCCCCGTTTATTTGACTGAAAATCCCAAGGAGAAACCATCACTATGTCACCTTCTCTGATCCACACGCGACGTTTTATTTTGCCTCGGATACGGCATAACCGTTCTTTGCCGTCTTGACATTTAACGATAATCCTTTCAGCACCCAGCATTTTAGCAGCCATACCCAACACATCGTTTCCAGTCGGCAACAACATATTTGCAAGGTTCCCTTCATTTGTAATTTTTCTTTTACACATCTTCCAACACTGAATCGTGTGGTCAAACACGCCACACATTTAACGATTAGAACAATCTTGGAGAAAAAGCAAAGCACAAGCATACTTGATATGAGTGTTAGCCGATCTGACTCTTCCTCTAAAGAATTCTAATAGATATAATGCAATGTACGGACTACCTATATTAGGATAGCCACAACGAAAACACATTTCTTACGGCATTTTAGTTGTTTTCGCGAAGATGCTACCTGCTATAGTCTAAAAGCTGCCTTCATTCGTTCAAGAAAACGCATAGCCTTCAAACTTGGGAACCCACGCCTAAATGAAATCCACTTCCACAGTTTCAGACATTGGTTCGCAAGCATGGAATACCACAAGTCAAAGGACATTCTTCGCGTTAAACAGCAACTCGGGCATAAATCAATCAACGACACGATGAAATACTTTGCTGTTTTTGGTAACATGTATCTTCATAATCCAATGTTGGGTATACGGTTGACCGCAAATCAACAAAAATACGTCAAACGTGTAAACGACAGTTTAAACGACTGTGTTAAGCTATCTCTCCCGACCAACAAATTCAAAATGAAAAAAACATCCGCTTTCAGGGTCTCACGCATTCCGCTTTGGACCTGTAACGTTTTTTCGCGGTTCTTTTCCGCTTGTGGTAGTCGCACTCGTTGATGCGCGCCAGCATCCAGCCCTTGTCTTGGTAGACGCAGCCGCATGGCAGTGTAACCGCGTTTGCAGCTTGCTTGTCAGTTTTCTTCATCACGTAGCCTTCTCTGTTCTTGCTTCATTGGACCACGTTTTAACAATGTGCCGTGCTTGCGGTTTATAACTTTCTGTTTGATTCGAGAAAATTGGTTATGTAAAAAAAATTAGGGGTTTGTGGAGTTTGTTGGAATCAGTACTGGTGTTCCTTCAGAGCCGACTATGAGTATGTCAATGTCTGGCGCAATTTTCTGTAATGCCTGCACCCACAGGTAAAGTTCAGCGATTCTGGTTTCGTTTCCGTCTTGACCTACTGACATTAAAACCTGTTCTATTGCTTGTCTCGTCGCATTTGCCTCTATAATTTTGGCTTCTGCTTCGCCTGACGCCGTGATTATCACTTCTTGGGCTGTCGCGTTGGCGAGTATGAGTATGCGTTCCCGTTCAAAGTCTGCTTGAATTTTCTCTTGTTCAGCTACAAGTTTAGCTTCTATGGCTGTCGTGTACGTTGCTGGGTAGCCGATGTTTCTCAGGTCAAACTCGAACGTGGTTAAGGCTCCAGCTAATGATGGTTCCGCGTTTATTTCTTGGCGAACGGCGGTTTCTATTTGGTTCCTTACAACATCTCTGAATTCTATTGTTTGGAGTGCTGTGAAGTTTTTGGTTACCAGCCTTATTGTTTCAGCCATAATCGACTCGATAGCTGCTTGCTTATAGTTTAGTCTTGGGTAGTTGTTGTAGAGGTCTCGTATTTTGTCGGGGTTGAGAGCCCATCGGACGAGGATTTGGATTTGCATTTCCAGTTGGTCTGAGGAGAAGCATGCGATGGTGTCTTCGTAGGTGTCGGTGGCGTAGTAAACGTCAACTGCGGTTACCCATGGCGCTTTTATCATGTATGCGGGTCCGATTGTGGGTTCGCTTGTCGATTTGGTGAGTGGGTCAACCAGCAGTGTTGCATGTCCAACTCCGACTGAAATTACCATGGAGAAACCGAAAATTATCGAAATTATGAGTATGAATATCAAGATTATTGAGAGGAACGTGAGTTTTTTAGGAAACCCTATCGTAACTGTTTTTCCTTCTTCCATAACGCTTTCACCTCCCCTTAAACTAATGCCTGTTCAATAATTCACAGTGTGGCACAAATAAATAAGTTAAGTTGCTGGAAAGTGACGCGTGTAGGAAGCGTAAGCGTGTTTTTAAGAAAAAGGATGGTGGGTGGTGGTGTGTGTTGTTTATTCTACGTTGGCGGCTACTGTTGCCAAGTCCGCTATGTCTATTCTGTAGTTGAAGTTGAAGTCCATTTTTTGGTCGTAGTTGCCCCAGCCTGGCATGGCTCCGTAGCAGTTTGCCACCGCGGCTAAATCTGTTTTGGTTACGCTTTCAGTTGTGCTGTCTGTTAAGTCGCCAGTTACTTTGAACGGGTTGAACTGCATTTGCCGCATTATTGAGCGCCGCACTACTCCTGTTAACGGGTCGATGCCATCGATGCTAAGGGTGAATTTGGTCCAGTTGTCGGTGACTGTGAGTTCCCCGTATGCTGTTGTGGGAGTGATGTCGGTGTCGCGGTGGATGCTGGTTATGTTGCCGTTGCTGTCTGTGATGACAATTATGTTGGTGGTTACGGTGTTAACTTTCCATGTGCCGTTCATGAAGAAGTTGTCCTCGTCATAGTTTAGCGTGGCTACAGAAGCGTTCGTTAGCCTTGCTGTGTAGAAGGTGTACGTGAAGTTTTCTTTGGTTCTAACGGCGTTCATGAGTGGTCGCATTTTGTCTGTTGACCACAGGGCGCTGGCTGAAGATAACTGGCGCGTGTCGCTGCTGTTCAGAACGGTTGTTTTGGCGCGTGTTGAGAACGTTCCTGTGACGTTAGTTGAGCCCCATTTGGTCATGAAGCCGTCTATGTGCACCCAGTTTTTCTGAAGTGCTATGTTAGCCATGCGTGCTCCGAAGCTGTTGATTATGCTTTTTGGACCCATGAGGGGGAACGCTTGCGCGCAGCTCATCGTCAGGCTCAAGCTGCCTATTGCAATAACCGTCAACAGTGTTATCAAGAGTTTTTTTCTCATTTTTTTCTCAGCTCTTCCAGATTTTCATAAAAATCGATGGTTGAAGCCGAATAAAAGCTTTCCTGAAGCTCTGTTTGGATAATGGGGCTGCTGAGTGTTTATTTTTGGTCAGTACAGTTGATTTAAGTGTATTTATGTTTTTAGGCGCTGAAACAGACTT
>CAZYUQ010000144.1:0-3916 GCA_964650565.1 uncultured Candidatus Bathyarchaeia archaeon
CTCGTTTACTGCGTCGAAGTTCAGGGTCATTCCTGAGCCTTGTCCTGCTTCGATCATGATTCCGCTGAGCATGTTGCCTATTTCGCCGAGTTCGTTTTCTGCTTCTGGGAATACGCTTACTAATCCTGCTCTGACGGAGCGTAGAACTCCAACGGCTGGTCCTAGTGTGGATACTACATCTCCAAGTTCGGATACTGTTCGTAACCTTAATACGATTTGTTCGAGGGCTAGTCTGGCGTTTATGATTAGGCGTTCCATTTTGCGGACTTCGGCGAGTTCGTTTGCGAAGACGTTTGCGCGTGATGTGTCGTGTTTAGTGTAGGCGTCAACTATTCTTGCGAAGATTGCTTTGTCTCTTTGGCTGAATCTGTCTGTGGCTTGATCGAGTTTCTGCACTTGCAGCTCGATGCGGCGGACGGCGAAGTCCAGTCTTGGCTTGAGTGGACCTGGTGGTTTCACTGTTTCCCGTATGCGGTCTGTGAATGGTTGGTCGTTCCTTCTAGTTTCCCATTTTTTTGCGAATCTTTCTGACAAATTAATACCTCCAAAAAACAATGGATGTGTTGAAGTGTCTTATACATTGTTAATATGATGACAATATGCACGTATATATGTGGAGATATACGGGCTGTTAAAACTTGTTTTAAGCTTTAATTGGAAAATTAAAAGACAGGGGGAACAGATTTCCCATATTAGACAAAAAAGTGTAAGTTAGACTAAAAAGAAGCTTAATCCAATGCTAAAGCACTAGGTGAATTGTATGAATGAAAGACTGAAAGTGTTTGGGATAGTAGCGCTCTTGGGGTTCATGGCGGGAGTTATAGTGCAGTTGACAGCTGATTACGTGTTTCCGTGGCTGATGGCGGTGTTGCCAGCGGTTATGCAGGTCAGGTTTGTAGTTGCAGGGCTCGCTGGTGCGGCTTTGACTCTTGTCTTAGTGAGCATATGGGCATACGTTACAGGTAAGCGAGATAGACCATAAAAAAACCGCTACAACCTCTTTCTTTATCCCGCAAATTCGTAGTTTAGAGACTGTACGGTACAGGGGTAGCCTATGAGACAATTGGTAACTTTTGGCAACAGTGAAGCATACTGTGCTATAGTGTGATTCTTTTTTATAGCCCCCTTATATAAGCTATAAATAGGGGTGTCTTACGCTTGCCAGCGCTCACTCACAGAAAGAATGGGCAGGTTTAGGGCGCTCCCTTATGTTGTAATTTGAAAGGTTTCTTTCCCGTTTTGGCTTATTCGAGGAATTTGCATGATGAATTTTGCGCCTTCTCCAGATTTGCCTTCTTCAGTTATCGTCCAGCCGTAAACTTCAATTATTTTCTTAGACAGGAACAAGCCGAAGCCTGTGCTGCCGCCAGTGCTAAAGCCTTGTTTGAAGAGCTGTTCTTTGTTCTCTTTAGGTATGCCTACGCCGTCGTCTTCGTAGATTACTTGCAAATCGCCCGAAGCAGTTTTTTTATAGTGAAGCCTTGCTGTTGTGGTTGTTATGCCATATTTTCTTGTATTATCAATAAAGTTGTAGATAAGTTGCCTAAGTAAAGAATCCGCCCAAACAGTCAAACCATGACAGTTATTAACTATTTTGAATGGTAAACCAGTAAACATCTCGGCTGCTTCATCAACAGCCTTGCCAATGTCCACATAAGCGAGCTCTTCAGCCCCCAACTGTTCATACGTTCTAGCAAAATCGAAAATCTTCATAGATTCAGTAACGGCATTAGACATCTTATCAAGGCCTTCAACCACATCAGCTAAATCATAATGTTTCTTCTTAAGAATATACGAGTAAGCTGTTACAGCGCTAAGTTTGTTTCGAACATCATGCCGCGTTAAACTGCTAACAACTTTCAACTTCGCATTTAGCTCTTCAATCTTGTCTAAGCTAGATGACAAATACTCCAGCGCTACCCTCAAATCGCTCTCGGTTGTTTTCTCTTCAGTTATATCGGTTACGACAGCAGTAGCACCAACATAAACTCCTTCATCACTAAAAATGGGGGTTCGGTTAACGATTGCAGCAAAATCAGAGCCATCTTTTCTTTTAGCAACAAGTTCAGTCGACCAAGTTTCTCCAGCAACCAACCGTTTTAAATCAGACTCTACTTCCTCTCTCGAAGAATCTTCAATCGATAGATCAACTATGTGGCGACCGAACACTTCTTCCTTAGTCCAACCATAGAGCTTTTCGGCTGCCTTATTCCAAAAACAAATCTTCCCGTTAGCATCTATCATCATAACGGCTTGGCCAACGTGATCCATCAAAACAAAATCAAAGTTACTTCTTTCAACATTTGTTTTTGTCAAAGTTATCAGCCAACATCAGAATCTGTCTTGAAACACAGGTTAGAGGCGTTATTATAAGAATATTGTGAATCCACAATAAGCTTGACTCTTCCTGAAATTGATAATAGCCTATGAATCTATACACGCGACATTGCTTTACTGTTCGTACACCCTATTGCTAAGCGTTTAGAACTGCTTTTCCACATAAAGAAACTACATGAAGGCTGGAATGCCGAGTCTCAGTTTTCAGCGTTGCCTGCGTGGTTCTTGGGTTTGGTTTTTCGTCTCAGCGAGATTCCTTCAGCAAGGAAGAGCGCCATTGCTATTGCGGTCATTCCTGTTAGGAAAAGGAAGCTTGTTTCAACAACTACGTTGCCGACGAGGTAGCTAAGCAGGATGATGGCTATTTCGGCGCTGAAGGCGCCCATGAAAAAGAAGGAATAAAAAATCAGCCGTGGCACGAGGTTTCTGCCAACCCACACGTGCCCGCTGACGCTGGTTTTCTCTTTTAGGATGTAGTCGCCGTAAGCATTTTTCTCGATTAAGCCTAGTTCTTCTAGTTTTTGCAGGTGTCTGTGTGCGACGCTTGTGCTGCTTAGGCTTGCGCCTCTGGTTACGTCTCTTGTTCCCACTGGCTTGTTTGCGTGAACGATGTATGCGTAAACGCTTAGTGTGTTACCTTCGAGTGCTTCGTTAGCCATTTTCACAGCCAACTATGGGGTTTGTAGAGTTGAGTTGAAGCTTGGAATGGCGGGGGTTGGCGTAGGTTCCGATACGGACCCCTCTATTGCCTCTATCGGCAACGGCAGGGTTCCGACCGTATAGGTTCCACTAGCAAATCCGTCAGCTGTCTTTGTCAGCTCTATATGCTGTAGAACTTCGGGGCTTGCTGGTGTGGTAACGGTAACATCGCCTTTGACCGTAACTGTGCATACTTTGCTTACATCAATGTATAAGGTCTGGGCATTTCTAAGAGCAGTGACTGCTTGCGGTACATCATTGTCGTCGGTGCTGAATATGTAGTCGCTAACAAATCCCAACGTGAAGCCACTGGTCCACACTTCGGCATTCATACCTTGGCCACCGTTGCAAGCAGGCCCTTTATAGGTCAAACCGTTAGCGAAACCGACTGTGCCATCCCCTGAGAGATAAGTAATGTCCGCTGCTGTTTTGGATTCAAGGATGTAGTAGCCCATGTTGACGATTGGTCCTTCGTCAGATGAAACCGCGAACTGGTAATATTCAATCTGGGCATCGGCATCCTTTAGAGCATTAGGCGTCACCGTGAAGTTTACGACTGCTTGAATCACGGCACCATTAAATGTCATTGTATTATTTCCACCGCTTTTGTAAGGGTTACAGTAGGCGTAAGTGACGTCAACGTTAAACCAAGGTTCCACTGGTACTGCTTTAGCAGTTGCCGACATGAAGTATTCTAAGGGCAAAATTGCTGCAACTCCTATCACTATGGCGACTATTGCGAATAGTGCTAGTTTTTTCTCAATCATTGGTTTTTCACCACTTTGCTAACCCTCAAAGCGCCTAATAATTCTCCCCGAAGAACAAAAACGTTCTCAAAAAGAACAGTTAAGCCTCCTCACGGCGCACTGCTTGGGAAGAC
>CAZYUQ010000145.1:0-3906 GCA_964650565.1 uncultured Candidatus Bathyarchaeia archaeon
GCCCTGACTCGGTCAGGGTAAGCATCGGTGATGTCATCTATAACGGCACAAAACTAAGCGACATACTACAGGAAGATTCTAAGATTGGCTGGGCTAGAGCGGCATTACAGAAAATGGGAGAATCAATCGCTTACAAGATAGAGCAGGACATTGAGGCTGTGCTTTATGCGAACGCTGGAACTACAGTTGATTGCAGTGGTGCGTTAACTTATAGTGCTGTTTTAAACGCGAAAAAATCTCTCAAAAACCTGAGCTACACTGATGAAGATGAACCTTTCCTTTTGCTGATAAATCCGAACAGCGAATATTCATTACTGACTGAGAACGCAACTGACGCGGCGGGAATCGGCGGCGGACGCCGATACAAGGAAGGCGGACTTGGCGATTTTTACGGAAGTCCCGTTTATGCGGGATGCATTGCAGTTGTTTCGGAACATGTTGGCATAGCCGCTGGCGGCGATAACAAGATGGGTTACTTGATGGTTCCACCTGTTGACTTCCAGCACGCAAGCGTGTTTTTTGCGTGGAAAAGAAAGCTGAAGAGGGAAGACTGGCGTGACCATGATTACGGACGCGACGTATTTTTGTTAAGCGCAAGATACGGCGTTGGCAGTGTCCAAAGCAAAAGCATTGTCCTTTTGAGCGCATGTTAACAAGCTAGAAACCTCATTACCAAAAAGGCTGGCGGGGCGTTTGCTTCCGCTCCCAGCTCAATTTTCTTTTGTTTTTTTGATTAAGTTTGCGTAGCGGTTACTACGTGCATTTTAGCATTGAAAATTTTTGGCAACCCGCTAATAAGGCATAAAAAATGTCAGATTTTCGTCTGTCCATTCCCATCGTGGGGAATGGTTTTCTTTTATGTGCGGGTTACCTAATAGTCCCCTAGGAAAACAATGTTATAAGTTTTCGGTTAAGAAGAAATGCGGGTCGTGCGGTTATCCCGCTTGATTAACGTTTGAGGTTTTCCGCACTAGAGAATAGCATAATATAATAAGTTGTTTCGCATACTTAAACGTTATGTAATTTTTTACATAGGGTTGAAGTGAAACTACATAGCTGGTGAACACTAATAAGCGTTTGTTGGTCTTATTTATATAGAGAGTAGCAAAAAGTTGAAGTCGAAACAGAAACTTCTGAAACTTTTAGAAGCATTAAAACTTGAATACATATCAATAGCGGATTTTCTAAAGGAACACAACTCAACCCAGCAGGTAAGGCTTTTCAGGCATCAAGTGCAAGGCGTCATAGGTAACGCGCTGGACCTGACAGGCAGGCACAGCATAAGCATTTGGATAAACCGTTTACTAGTTATGAATGTTTTGCGGCTTAACCCTGACAGCTCAACGGTAAACGGCAAGTACATGCCAAACTCGGACACGAAATACTACTTGAATCTTGAAGCAATAAACGCCGAATTAGCCAAAAACCGACAGGACACACCCACACGCTTAACGCAGTTCTAAGTTCTAGCTATCAGAACCAATAGGCAGAGAATAGCAAACTCCCCCTTCACCCCCACAAAAACATTGAAATTATGGGGAGTAAGTTAGTGGACAGTATAATAATTTCAATTCATAAAATATAAAAATTGAGTGTTTTGTGAGACAGTAAAGAGGGGGGGTGTGTGCCCTATTTTTTGGTTTATTGTTTTCCATGCTGTTTTTTGTAGTCTTTGTATTTTTCTTCGTCACTTAGCTTTCCCATTTTTTCGGCGATTGCCTCTAGTTTCTGCGCCACTTCTCCTATTCGTTTGTTTTGCTGTTCCTTTTCGGTTCTTAGTTCCGTTATCGTTTCTGACATGGCTTTAAGCTGTGCCGTAAACTTGTTGTCTAATTCCTCAAGTTTCCGCGATTGAGAACCGTAGCCGTTTATGGTTAGGAATTTGAAGGCTGACTCGTAAGCGGTCTTGACCGTTAGCTCCGTGATGGCATAGTCATTTCTTGCGCCTTGGCGTTTATGTCCGACCATTACGTCTTTAATCTCTTGCGTGACCTTGCCTTGGTGCAATCCGTTCATAAATGCGTCTCTTAGGTGCTTGGTTTTCCACAGTTTAGCTTTTCCGTTGAAACCCTTTTCGACTACGCCTTTCAGCATGTCGTTTATGCCTCTGACGCCTAGCTGTTGGTCTCTGAAACTCACGAACAAATAGCCTTCTTTCGGGAACCCTCTTGATTGTAGCATTATGCGTATTTCTTCCAACGCTTCTCTGCTAATCATGGTTTGTTGCCATTGGTTGGTTTTTTCGCGTCTCCGCTTGTGGTATAAGTCCTCTGTGGTTGGGATTTGCCAATTTCCGCTATCATCGTAAAATGGAAAATCTTCTATGCACATCGAAGCTACGTCAACCTCTGAGAAACCCGATTGATAAAGCGTTAGTAAAATTCCTCTGTCTCTTGCGTTATCGCATAGCCTATAAAGAAGCCTAACGTCTCCGTTTTCAGGTATCCATTCAGTGTCAACCTTGTCTTTTTCTGAGGGATTGATTTTTAGCTCTCCACGACTGAAAAGCAGTTTAACACCGTTCTTGCTAAAGAATGACATGACCGTTCTGATATGCCCTTTAACTGTAGCCATTCTCAGGTCTGTTGTTTCAAGGTGGTTTTTGTACTTGATTATTTGCTGTTCCCAGAATCTACGCTTCAAAAGGTCTTTAGTTGTCAAGTGTTCTAATCGGCTGTTGATTATTTCGGTTGGGGTCTTGTACTCCGTGTTTTCTCGAACCCATATCAGAAACTTTGGGAAATCGTTTGTGTAATTCTTGATGGTTCTTTCGTTGCCTAAGATTTCAAACCAGTTTTTGACGTATTGGTCGTTTTCCCAATCGTTTGATATAGACATGTATTTATCACTCTCCTGTTGTTTGTTTGCCCTCTAAAACTTTGCGTTTTTGTGCGGTCTAACCGTTAAACCTCTGTTTGGGTTTTTGCGGTCTAAATGTGCTTCCCCTATAGGTTTCTGCATACTATTTCTAATAGGCTCCAAATATGATGGTTCGCTTGTGTAGTCAAATAGAAATCAGGGTTTAGTCTCTTGTTTTAGTGCTTCTCCGAATATGCGCTTTAGTTCCCTTTTCATGCTCGCCGTGTCTTGGGTTAAACCGAAGTAATCTGCGAAATAGTCAGTAGTCCTCAGAGTTAGGGAACGTCCACTCCGCTCAGCCGCAATCAACCCCATATCCCTCAAAAGCTTAATGTGCCCATAAGCATGCTGACCCCGCACATCAATCACTCTCTTCTGCGAAAGAGGTTGCCTGTACGCGATGTACGCCAGAGTTTTCAATGGACCAGAAGACAACAAAGGTCTGTTAACCAGCTTTTTAACCAGCGGCGTGAAATTGGCCTTCAACTGCAAGACATACCGCTCATCTTTCAGTGCCAGCACCTCAAGTGCGGTGTTTCTGGCTGCGTACTCCTGCATAAGAACCTCAAGCACCTTCTTAGCTCTCTTTTTCGAGCGGCTACCTAGAACCCCGCATAGCTCGTTCAGGTCCAAAGGGCGTCCCGCAACATACAACGCGGCTTCCACCAACGCCAGCCTGTGCTGAGCCTTCTCTTCTGCAGCTTGCTGGGCTTCAGCCTCTGAATCAAGTGCTTGCTTCTTTTCGTCCTGCATTCTTCAAATTCCCCACGGCAATATACACTTCTTCTGTTTCCTCGTTCTGCCACAAACTTACCCGTCCATCCTGAGCCAGAAACAACAAGAGAATAAATGTGCGAACCGCCTCAATCCGTGCAATCCCTTTGATTAAGGTTGAAAACTCGATTATGCCTGCGCCTTTAACTCTCTCGCAGAGAAGCGTATACAACTTCTCCATCTGCAACTCAATTTCCATCAGAAAAATATCCAGCTGAGGCAAAATATCCGACACCGCAGGCAACACAGGCTGCGCAACAACCGCATCCATAC
>CAZYUQ010000146.1:0-3851 GCA_964650565.1 uncultured Candidatus Bathyarchaeia archaeon
ACCTATTGCTTGGCTTCTCCGACAAACCATAGATAGACGTAAATTGCACCTGTAAGTGCCAAAATAGCTGCTACTACAAATACGGCAGCTGCCTTCCAGTGTTTTCTTAAGAATTTCTTCCAGTTGTTTGGATTATTTTCTGGTATGGTTTCCTCTGTCATAAAATTCCTCTTTTTTAAGCACAATATCCGCGATTTACCTGTTGTTCGTTTTACGTATAAAATTTTTGGTGTTGCTTATATTGGAGCTGGGGATGGGAGTTGAACCCATATATAGCAGCTCTGCAGGCTGCCGCCTGAACGGTTCGGCCACCCCAGCGCAGAGACTCTAGGTTGAGACTTGAATAAAAATATTATTGGCTATCACTTCACTTTGCTCTACTGCTTTCCAGTTTTAGCTGCGTCTTCCTTTTTCTTTTCAGCGTTTGCCCGCATCATTTGTCTAAGGCTGTAAGCGAAGGCTACGAACCAGAACACGGCGGCAGATAGCCCTAGCAGGAAGCTTATCATGTTGTCCATGAGGAAGTAGGCAATTTGGAAGCCGCAGATCGCTATGAAAGTTAGGAAGCAACCACTAACACTGAAGCCTCTGAGGAAGTTTCTGTTCCTTATGACTGCTCTCAAAAGGAGGATTAAAGCAATGAAGTTGACGATGCTGGCGAAGTTCAACGCTATGTCTACGCTGTTCATTTTTTTGTTCTCCACTAACCCTAACACGACGTTCTTGTGGCGATTACTGGTTTACATTGAGCCTTTTGAGGATTTCCCTGTACGCGTTCAACGCTGCTTCTTCATCGTGAACGTTTTTTATGAGCATGCGTCCACCGTTGAACAAGCTGACTTCCAACCCATCATAGCTGAATATCAATGCCAAACGCGATTTTACGCGCACACTAAACTGCCGTTTTATCGCAGGGTAAACCTCAGCAAGATTCAGCTTTAACGGTTTTTCAGGGTTCACGTTTGCCGTGTTTTGTCCACAGAGCCAAACAAGCTTTCCGCTGAGCTTGGGCAGCGCTGGAATGCTTTGGCAGGCTGGGCAGCCTTCGCGTTTTAAAATGTCTATAGTTGTGAAGGTCATGTCGTTGAAGTCGCAGACCATAAGTTTGCCTCTTAAAGGTGTGCCTATGCCTGTTAGCAATTTTATGGTTTCCATGGCTTGCATTGCGCCGATTATGCCTGGTGTGGCGCCGAGCACTCCGCGCGTGCTGCATTTTGGCAAGTCATCGTCCAGTAGGTTGGGCAGAATGCACTCCAGACAGGGTGTGGTGGGTGGGGTGAACACGGAGAGGTTTCCTTCTATGCCGATGGCTGCGCCGAACACGTATGGCACGTGAAGCTTTATGCATGTGCGGTTGACTAGGTAGCGGGTTAGCATGTTGTCTAAGCCGTCTACGACGCAGTCTGTGCCTGACAGCAGTGTTTCGGCATTGCCTGCGTTCAGGTTTTCTGTGATGGGGTCTGCTTTTAGGAGTGGGTTGAGTTTTGTGAGTTGTTTTGCGGCGATTTCAGCCTTCGGATAATGCAAGTCACGCGTGGTGTAGAGGATTTGGCGGTGGAGGTTTTGGGGTTCCACGGTGTCTTGGTCTATCAACCGTAGGTGTCCAACTCCTGCAAGCGCCAAGTACAGTGAGGCAACGGTGCCTAATCCGCCTACGCCGACAACGGCTACTTTTGCTTTCGCTAGTTTCCGTTGTCCTTTTGTGCCTAGTTCTTTCATGGCTGTTTGGCGGCTGTAGAATTCGGAGGCGAACGTTTTTTTGTCCGTTGGGTTCATTGTTGTTTGTGCCTCATGCTGAGTGTTATTACTGTGTTAGTTTTTATTATGGATTTCCCACTGTGGCTGAGCGCTGGAAGGGGCTGGATAAAAAGGAAGGCGTGGTTTTGTTTTTTTGGGTGTTTAGAAGCTGCTTTCGAGTTTTGTTTTTGTTTCTTTGATTTTCTTTTCTAGTTCTGCTACTTTTTCGGTGTTGCCTAAGGCTTTGTGGCAGTCTTTTGCGTAGTCTAGGGCGCTTACGGCGAAGCGGTCGTAGCCTTTTTTGAATGAGAGTTCTGCTGATTGCATGAAGTGTTCGAGTGCGTTTTCGTATTCTTTTAGTGCGAAGCTGCATTCGCCTGCTTTGTAGTACATGGTTGTGGCGTCGAAGTAGTTTTGGGCTTTGTGGTAGAGTTCTGCTGTGCGTAGGAAGAGTTCTCTTGCTTCTTTGTATTTGCCTGTTTCCATGATGTTGTTTGCGTCTTTGTGCATTTTGACTGGGTCTTCTCTTACTTTTTCGGTCATGTTGTTGCCAACTCGGTATTATCTTGCTGCGCTCTCACATTTAGATTTTCCTCTTTCAAAACGCGGGAAACTAGCTCGTGGGAAAAACTATAGCCCCTTATTTAAACTATAAATAGGCACTGTTGTGCTCGGTGCAGTCTATAGCCCCCTTTTATATAGTTGCTTTATATAGTTCTGCGGGGAGCGTTGCGGATAGACCCCCTATAGGTTTTTGCATAGAACTGCTATTAGGCTCCAAATATGATGGTGCGCGCGGGCATTCTTTTCTTTGATGGACTGGGAATATAGAGTTAAATGTGTCTTCAGCACAAGGTAGTAGCGGTTAACAGCGTGGTGACTCATATTGGGCAAAGCGCAAACTGTTCTTAGAGCGCCGATTAAACTGGCATTGGCTGCAGTGTTTGCTGCGCTTGTGTGCGTAGCCACTTTAACTCTTGTCGTAAGCATCCCAGCAACCACGGGCTACTTCAATGTTGGCGAAACAGTGATTTATGCAGCAGCGTTACTTTTTGGTCCGCTCGTCGGCGGGATAGCGGGCGGCGTAGGCGCAGCAGTAGCTGACATGATAGTTGCTCCACAATTCGCCATAGGAACGTTGATAATAAAGATTGTCGAAGGCGCCATTGTGGGTTTTCTGTACAAAAAGCTCCAGCGGCGAATCCGAAGTTTCACTTTAAGTGCCACAATCGCAGTTACCATCGGCGGGCTAGAAATGGTCGCAGGCTACTTCATCTACGAGCAACTTGTGCTTGGCTACTCGTTCGCCGTGGCGCTTTCGGAAGTCCCATTCAGTATCGTGCAAATGCTCGTAGGTTTAGCCATCGCCCTGCCCATCATGCACGCTGTTCTACGAGTTTTCCCACAACTTAAAAGCTAGACCTGCACCATTCTAACTTGAGGGTTCACGATGAAACTCCCGCCGGGAAAAATCCCAATAGACCTCCTCAAAGAAGTTGTCTTCAAAAACCTAGGCGCTGAACGCCGAGAAGTCACTGTGGGCCCAGCGGCTGGAGTAGACGGCGCAGTCATAGACTTAGACAACAAATCGTTAATCGTTTCTATGGACCCGATTACAGGCGCGGTTGAGCGAATCGGCTGGCTCGCCGTCAACGTTAACGCTAACGACGTAGCTACCTTCGGCGTTGAACCCGCATTCCTCTTCTCATGCATAATGCTCCCAGAGAAAGCCGACAGCAAAATCGTTGAGGCAATTTGCACTCAGATGAACGCGGCAGCCGCAGCCTTGGGCGTAGCCATAGTTGGGGGGCACTGCGAATCCACGCCCAGCTTAGCTAACCCGATAGTTGTGGGCTGCATGATGGGTTTTACAGAAAAAGGCTGCTACGTGACTGCGGGCGGAGCAAAAGCAGGCGACAAGCTCATCTTAACCAAAAGCGCGGGGATAGAAGGCACAGCGATTCTCGCCTCTGACAGAGAAACCGAACTAAAAAGAACCTTGGGTGGCGAGATGTTGCAGAACGCGAAGGGCTTCTACAATCAGATAAGCGTGGTTAAAGATGCGTTAACTGCTTACAAAACAGGCGGCGTCCACGCCATGCACGACCCAACTG
>CAZYUQ010000147.1:0-3782 GCA_964650565.1 uncultured Candidatus Bathyarchaeia archaeon
CGATGGTATTAGCCACAGCCATCCCGAAATCGTTATGGCAATGCACGCTGATAACGGGCACCGTAAGCGACTTCCGCAAATCCGCAAACAACTCATACGCTCTTTCAGGCGTCAACACGCCCACCGTGTCGCAAGCCACAATCCTATCAGCGCCTGCTTCTATGCCCGTAGCAAAAACCTTCTTCAAATAAGCCACATCCGCGCGCGTAGCATCCTCAGCCGACAACTCCACTATTAAGCCACAACCCTTAGCGTAACGCACCATATCCCGCGTAACCCGCAACATCTGCTCCCGCGTCTTCCGCAACTTCGCCTCAATATGCAAATCAGAAACAGGAATAATCAAGTGCACACTATCAGCGCCAGCCTTAGCCACAGCGTCCACGTCGCCGCGCGTGCCACGAGCCGCACTGCATATTTCAGCCTTTAAGCCTGCTTCAGCGATAAGCTTCACAGCTTCAAGCTCGCCTTCAGAAACCGCAGCGAAACCCGCCTCAATCACGTCCACGCCCAGCTCATCTAGACGCTGCGCTATGCGCAACTTGTTTTCAGGTACCAACGAAACTCCAGGGGTTTGTTCACCATCCCTTAGGGTGGTGTCAAAAACTCTTATTTTTTCAGGTAGGCCGTTAAATAAAGCGATACCCCATTTTACATCCCATGCAACCCGAAACAGAGGAAAACACCAACATATAAAACTATCGCACACCCCACCAGAACAAACAGCAGACCTTCACCGCAGAACTATATAAAGCAACTATATATAAGGGGGCTATAGACCACACACAGCACATCAGTCGTCCAACAGCACAAACCCCCAATCACACAGGAACACGCATAAATAAACCCCCACCTACACTACACCAAAGGCGAACACACCATGACTAAAACTTACAACATCGCAGTGCTCAAAGGTGACGGAATCGGACCCGAAGTCACCGAAGCAGCCGTAAACGTCCTCCAAGCCGTCCAAGACACATCAGACTTAAAACTTAATTTCCTCTACGGCGAAGCAGGCTACCACTGCATAGCCGAACACGGCACAAACATGCCCAAACAAACCATAACCCTCCTAAAACAAACACACGCATGCCTCAAAGGACCCATGACCACCCCAGAAACACCAGGAGCACCAATCAGCGCCGCAGTACAAATCCGCACAACATTCAACCTCTACGCAAACATACGACCATGCCGCACATACCCAAACGTCGAAGCCCTAAAACCCGACATCGACCTCATCGTAGTCCGCGAAAACACCCAAGGCATGTACTCAGGCATCGAATACGAAATCGCACCCGGCACAGCAGTAGCACTAAGAATCATAACCACCGAAGCCTCAACCCGCGTAGCAGAAGCCGCATTCAAACTCGCCCAAAAACGCAAAAAACACCTCACCTACGTACACAAAGGCAACATCCTCCGCATAACAGACGGCATATTCAAAGACGCCGTAAAAGCGGTAGCACCCGAATACCCGGATGTGGCAGTGGATGACATCCACATAGACGCCGCAACCATGCACCTAATCAAAAAACCCGAAACCTTCGACGTCATAGTAACCACCAACCTCTTCGGCGACATACTCAGCGACGAAGCCGCCCAAGTCACAGGCAGCCTAGGCTTAGCAGCAGGCGCAAACATCGGCGACAACTACGGCATGTTCGAACCAGTCCACGGCTCAGCACCAAAATACACAGGCATGAACCGCGTAAACCCCACAGCCACCATCAACGCCGCAGCCATGATGCTTAGCTACTTAGGCGAAACCAACGCGGCAGCAAAAATCGAAAACGCCGTCATAACCATACTCAAAGAAGGCAAAACACGCACCGCTGACCTAGGCGGAACAGCCACAACCAGCCAAATGAGCAACGCCATCGCAGCAAAAATCAAAAAACCCTAAACCACCGCTGCAACATCTGAAACACCAACATACGTCGAAGAGCCAACATGTACCTCAAAACCGCCATTCGACGCCGCTTTAACCATCGCGTTCACCAGTTGCACTGTCGTGTTCCGCTTTAGTTGTGGCTCAAGCTCATCTGCTTTTTCGTTCCAAACAACCACCGTTACTTCCCCGGTGTCATCCGCAAGCGTGAACCGCAAAACTTTCCCAGCCGTCGAATCCTGCCGCGTAAAAGTAGACGAAGAAAAAACCTTACGCACAGCACCCACCAAATGAACGCTGCCATTTGCTTCGCTTATCTTTTTGATTTTCGTGGCAAACCTGCTAATGCCCGGAAAATCTTCCGCCTGCAAGTCCTGTGGGTCAACTTCAGCCTCACTTTTATCGCCAAGATGCAACTCTACCTTGCCGTTGCGGTCTTCACGCGTGTAACCATGAGAAAAACGAGCCACCTGCCCAGTTTTCAAAAAGCCTGACTCAATCAAATCCGCTTTGTTATTCCACAACATAACACGGAGAACGCCATTAGCATCTACTATGACCAAGCTTGCGTACTTCCCAGGTTTTTTTCCCCCAAAAGTTTTAACGGGGTAAACCGCGACAACACGCCCAGACACTGCAACATCATTCAATTCAGGCATCAAATGGCTTATAGAAAGCTTGCTGTCGTAAACTGCGTCGGAGGGAATTTCAACCCCGTATTCAGCGGCAATCAACCGCAGAAGCGTTGTGTCTGCTATTAAACCGCCAGTCTTGCTTTTCTCCACCCGTAACCTTTCAAGTACCGTTTCCCGCGTGGTCTCTGGATGTTGCAACAAAATCTGCTGAATTATCTCTTCAAAGGTCATTTTCCTCAAATGCCGCCACGGATAAAGAACTTCGCGTTGCTTTAAGTTTTTTGCAGCATCCAGCACTTGACTGATTAGATTTAGTGAAACCGCTTTTTCAGCGTTAACGCTGACGCCGATGTTGCATTAACACTTGCGCTCAAAGCATAATAAGCGCTGTTCTAAGCATGATACTGAACAAAAAAAGCAGACACACGAGAGAATTAGGTTTTTTCTGTTGACTGCTCTTCTTCTTTACCGTAGTACACGTACAAGAATATCAGTACTAAAGCTACAAATGTTGCTCCCATGAGGATGTATTCGAGTGTTATGAAGTATGCGCCTAAATCCATACAGTCTCGCCTTTTGCGTAGTATTCTTCTCATAAGGTAATATTTAAGCAGTAGCTTTTTTCCACTCATTCATCAACGACTTGTAAAGCTCATCCGTTTCCTCCAACGTCTCATACCAACTCAAATTGCGCGCAATTTTCTGAGCAATAAGATGATAACACAAATGAATTTTCTTGTCTAAAACGCGAAAGTAAAAATCATCACAAGTGCAAAACTCGGCTTCAGGCATTATCAGGTAATCGCGTTCTCTGCCGATGACTATCCACACGATTCTGCCGCTGGGTTTGAAAACGTACTTCTTCACCCTACCCTCCTTCAAAGCATCCAAAGCTTTAGTGAACCGTTGACCGAAAAGCTCGTAGAGCTCAGTGAGGTTTTTGCCTGACAGCTTGCCTTCCGACTTTGCTTCGCGGCAGATCGCGTTTAACGTTTCAATCTCCAAATTTTCAGTCATTCAGCCACAAGCTGTACAAAAGCGTTAATCCAAGAAACGAGGGTTTTAGTTGATGTCTATTTGTTCGCCTTTCGGTTTTTTCGCTTCGGCTCTGGGCAGAATAACCTCTAGCACGCCGTTTTTGTAGCTCGACTTGGCTTCTTTCACTTTCACTTTCGTTGGAAGCGTCACTTCCTTGTAGTACTTGTATTGTGGCGTGTCCACGCTGATTTCAAGCGAGTCTTCGGTGCCGTGAAGTT
>CAZYUQ010000148.1:0-3777 GCA_964650565.1 uncultured Candidatus Bathyarchaeia archaeon
GAAATTGCTCGGCTGGAGCTGGAGCTTCTTGAAGCGGTGAACTTGACGGGTATTGGTCCAATGGGGTTAGGCGGGAAAACCACGGTGTTAGCTGTTCATGTTGACTACGCGCATAGGCACCCTGCGTCGTTTCCCGCGGCTGTGGCTTTTAACTGCTGGGCTGCAAGGCGGGCTTCGGCAAGAATAACAGCGGATGGCACAGTTGAATACTTAACACATAAACATGCAAGGTGACCAAGAACGCATGACAACCTACAAACTTAAAACGCCTATTTCCGAAGCTGAAGTTCGCAGGCTCAAAGTAAACGATGTACTGTACGTAACGGGTAGCGTGGTTACGGCGCGCGACCAAGCGCACAAGCGAGCGCTGAAATACGCTAACGACGGAAAAGCATTGCCAGTGAACCTTGAAGGCTTAGCCCTATTTCACTGTGGTCCCGTGGTGCGCAAGCAGGGTGAGCAGTGGGTTGTGGTTGCGGCTGGACCTACCACAAGCGCGAGGATGGATATTTTCGAGGCTGAGTTAATTGAGAAGTTTAAAGTGCGGGTCGTCATCGGCAAGGGCGGCATGGGCGAGAAAACAGCTGCTGCCATGGCAAAGTACGGCGCTGTTTACTGTGCGTTCACGGGTGGCGCTGCGGTTCTCGCTGCCAAAAGCATAAAGCGCGTCAGAAGCGTTGAGTGGCTTGACTTAGGCGTGCCTGAGGCTATGTGGGTTTTTGAGGTAAGCGAGTTTGGTCCTTTGCTTGTCGCAGTTGACTCGCATGGCAATAATCTCTTTAAGGCTGTTGCTGACAAGGCAGAGGGGAACAAGCAGCGGGTTTACCGTAGGTTGGGGCTGTAAGCTTACTGTTTTTTTAATCGCTGCCTGTAAGAGTCGTAGTCAGGCAGGATCCGCGAGTATTCCTGTGTCATCAGCGTTGAGGATATGAGGAAGTCGGCTGAGGCGCGGTTGCAGGCGATGGGTATATTCCACACTACAGCTATCCGCAGCAGCGCTTTCACGTCGGGGTCATGCGGCAACGGCTCAAGCGGGTCCCAGAAGAATATGAGGAAATCTATGCAGCCTTCAGCTATGCGGGAGCCGATTTGCTGGTCGCCTCCTAAGGGTCCGCTTTCGAAAACGGTGAGTTTTGAGCCTAACTCTTGCTCTAGGATTTTGCCTGTGGTTCCCGTGGCGTAAAGCTCATGCTGTAGCAGGGTGCCCTTGTTGAATTTGACCCATTCCAGCAGGGCGGGTTTCTGGTGGTCGTGCGCTATGAGTGCGATGCGTTTTTTCTGGTTCATTATGGCTACTCGGTTTGACATGGCGTTTCTGTGCTCCTGATTTCTTGTGTTAGCATCATGTTAAGGTGCCTATAACAATTTTCCCAATAGGCGTTTACAGCTATTGAGAGTAGTATTGGCAATAGGGTCTAGAGGATTATGGGTTAGAAAAACGACCCGCTTTAGAGCGTTCTTAGGGCTGGTATTGTCTTGGTCCTTTGTAGTGTCTTGCTTTGCCTATCAAGTCGCCGATGTAAGCGCCAATGGCAAAGCACACCACTAAACTGCCAACAGCAACTACGCTTTCATCAAGCCCTCGAAGATACATTCTGCTTAGAAAATAGGCTGTGATTAGCCATAGAACAAAGCCAATAGGTGCGCCTAAGAGAATGTACGTAATCCTGTTGAGTTTAGTGGAAACATGAACTCGGGCATAGTATGCAATTCCTTCACCTGCCAAAGTTAAAGCTAAGAGGGCTATTGCTTGTTCCCAAGAGGTACCACGGGTAAAGGGAAGGGTTAGCGCAATAACAATCGTGGCGAGTACAAGAATTATCCAGTAAGGTTTCCACCAGCGGGGTTCAGGTTTTGCAGCGTTGCCTTTAGTTTGGTTCTCACTCAATTCTATCGGCCTTAACTCTATTGTTCTTTAGGTTCTGCTTTTATGCTTTTAGTTTTTAACTAAATTGGCATTAAAGTGTACACGTGTTGAACCGTTGCTCTAATACCTTTTTACTTCAATATCTTTATATCAGAGGTTTTTTGCATATTTTGTGTTTAGCATTGGCACAAAACAGCCGCTTGAAACTTTCTTCACACTTCATTTACGAACTGCAGCATAAGAAACGCGTTAAAAGGGGACTGCAAAGGAGTGATTCGAAGCGTGATGCAGGATGAATTTCGAGAGAGAAGCCTGAAGTCCTTCTTAGATATAGCTATTCTGGCAAGGTTAGAAGCCAAACCAGTCAACGGTTACGGCTTAACCGTCTTTTTCATGAAGAAATTCGGCGTGATAATGAGCACAAGCACAGTGTACTCCACACTTTACACCATGGAAAGAAACGGCTTAATAAAATGCAGGCGCAGCTGGAGCGGCAGAGTTTACGAACTAACCGAAAAAGGCAAAGAAACGCTAAAAGACAGCCGAAACAAGCTTGAAATGATCCCAACTTTCATAAAAACACTGGCAGGCAGAGAATAACAACCGCAGAACAACAAAAAGTTACTAAAAGTTAATGAAAGGTGCCAATTGCTTCCGCAACTACAGTTTTTTCGTCATCGTGTAGGCGCTTTCGCCATCCGAATAATAACCATTAAGAGTCTTGCTCACTTCGAAGCCCAGCTTTTTGTAGAGTGCAATGCCTACCGCGTTTGTCACCCTAACCTCCAGATAGCACTGCTTTGCTTTGTACTTGCGCATGCCTTCAACTGCCGCGGTAATCAAAGCCTGAGCCACTCCCTTACGCCGGTACTGCGGCAAAACAGCAATAGACACCACATGCCCCTTCCGTATCAAACCGCCTAACCCATGATTCGCCAGCCCCACTTCAACGCGGCACATGATGTAGCCAGCAATTTTACCCGCTTCCTCTGCCACGATAAAAGTTTCAGGAAACCGCTCATACAGATCAATGAAAAAGTAATCCGTGTAATTCTCCGGCAAACACACACGGTTAATCTGCATCACGCTTTGCAAATCATCAGGCACGAATTTACGCAGCTTGAAGGTCTCTTGCATCATTTCGCCTTCTTAAACACGAGACAACTAAATCAAACTTAAAGTTTACGTTTCTACGCCCCTTCTCCTGTCTTAACTTCAGGCTTGGTAAAACCGCCGTAAGGCATCACCCACACCTTCGCCTGTGAACCAGCAGTCTTCAGCGCCTCGGCAAAAGCGTCATTAACCGCCCTCGCAGTCTTCAGCTTGAAAACGTTCACCGCGTAATAATCCGGCAACGATGAAACAAGGATAATCGGGTGACTCTGCAGAGCCTTCAGCAAGTAGTACGCTTTGTGCCCGCCTAAAACAAAATTACGCTTAACCTCGCGTTCAACCGCCTTCAACTTATCAAACCGTGCCATCCAATCATAAAACACTTGGTTTCCATGACCTTCAGGGCACTCAGCAACCAGAATCACCATGCCGTTGCGCTTCACCACTTCTAACGCGTTATCCAACGCCTTGTACGCTTGGAACAGGTCTATGTCCGCTGGGTAACCGCCCGAGCTGACGACAACAATATCTGCCCTTCGATCTACGGTCACGCGGTACATGGCGTCAACAGTTTTAACAGCCTCAAGAAACGCCTGTTCCACGTCACCTGCAAAAGCCTTCACGATTTCGCCTTTGCTGTTGGCGACAACGTTCACGATGAAATCCACTTTTGCAAGCCGCGCAGCCTCAGTCATATCTTCATGCACGGGGTTTCCCGTTAAAACTCCTGTGCTCGCGTTGGAATGCAAAAGCATGGCGTGATTATGCTGGATGGTTTCTGCACTTGACACAGCAGG
>CAZYUQ010000149.1:0-3695 GCA_964650565.1 uncultured Candidatus Bathyarchaeia archaeon
ATCTTCGCCTTCGCCCACAACTGGACCCATATGCTGCCCGGAATGGTGTTGTGGGGCATCCTGTTCAGCCAGCCAGCAAGCACCGCGTACATTGTCACGACGGTAGACAAAAAGAAGCTAACATTAGCGTTCACTGCAATCTCAGCCGCGTGGTCGCTCGGCTACACTTTTTCTCCAGCCCTAGGCGGCTACTTAGCTCAAATCACAGGTATGCAAACCGTTTTCTTCACAGCCTCTGTTTTCTACGCTTCAGCAGGCATAATCCTCTTCTTCCTCAGCAAGCAGGTTCCACCAAGGGAAACGCAGCTTGCTCCAGAAAAGAAGCGTTCCTCACTGCAAGTGCTGAAAAACCGCAAGCTGCTTGTGTTCTCAGCCTTTCTAGGCGCGGTTATGTTTGCAATTTTGCTTTTCCGCCCTTTCATTCCCACGTTTCTGGCTGACGCGTACGGCTACGGCGGCTTTGAGATAGGTGTGTTAGGCTCTTTCTACTTTTTCGGTTCAGGCGTCTTAGGCATAGCGTTAGGCAAGTTCGGGGACAAATTCAAGAAAGTTTACGCGCTCGCCTCAGCTTTGCTGTTTACCGCTTTCTCGCTTGTGCTTCTGCTGATGTTCGGTGATTTCCGCGTTCTACTGATGACGCATGTGCTTATTGGGGCGTCTTATTTGGCGTGGCCAATCATGAACGCCATCATAGGCTCATCTGCTCCAGAAACCGCTAGAGCCCGCTGGGTTGCTATTCCACAGGCAGTCAGCATGTTCGGCGCGGTTTTTGCCCCGTACCTCGGCGGTGTTCTCTATGAAGCGTCGCCTTATTACCCGTTTGTCTTCGGAATCGCAGTTGCTTTGTTCATGGCGGCGGTGGCGCTTGCGAAACTGCGCGATTGAACCAGCGGAACTTTTATCTGAGCAACTGCTGAAATGTCATTTTGAGGTTAGAACGATTATGCATGTAACTAGCGGTTACACCAAGGCTTCAGCGGGCGTTCTTGCGCTTTTGTTTGCAGCAGGTTTGCTTGTTGGAGGCTTAGTGACGTATTACATTAGCTTTCAGGAAATCAAGGCTCTGGACGATAAAGTTGCGATATTGCAGAACCAAATCTCAGCCATCGAAGGCTCTCAAAACGTTACTTACCAAAACATCATAATATACCAGAACACGTCGTGGCTAGCAGACATCTACGAAAACGTAAGGAACTCTGTAGTGTTAGTTCGAGGAGTCACAAGCGACGGAGATGTCCAAGGCTCAGGCTTCGTCTACAATTTTTCAGGCGTAATGGTTGTGATAACAAACTATCATGTTGTTTACGACACATCCAGCGTAAGCGTCACCTTCTCAAACGGCAACGGCTACTCAGCCACCATCCTCGGCACAGATGCGTACGCGGACTTAGCTGTGCTTTCAGTTGACGCCCCAGCAAGCGAGTTTAAACCCATCCAAATCACCAGTTCATCCACACTCCAGGTAGGCGACCCCGTGATAGCCATAGGCAACCCCTACGGCTTAGTCGGTTCACTAACCACAGGCGTCGTAAGCGCCCTCGGCAGAACCATCGCCGAAGAGTACGCAGGAGACTTCTCAATAGCTAACATCATACAAACCAGCGCGCCCATAAACCCTGGTAACTCAGGCGGACCACTGCTAAACGCCATTGGCAACGTCGTGGGAATAACCACCGCCATAGTCTCTGAGTCGCAGGGGTTAGGCTTCGCCATACCCTCAAACACCATACTCAGGGAAATCACCGCCTTAATCACAACAGGCACGTACACTGGGCACTCGTACTTGGGCGTTAAAGGACAAGACATGAGCTATCAGATGGCGCAGGAACTGGACATAAGCGTTACTTACGGCTGGAGGCTCGCCGAAATCACAAAGGATGGCCCCTCAGACGGCAAGCTACAAGTCGGCGACGTCATAATCGCCATGAACGGCACTACAATAAAAAACAACGATGACTTAGCAAGCTACCTTGAAGAGAAAACGCTGCCGAACGAACACATAGTGCTTACTGTGGTGAGAGACAACTCAGAAACAGACGTAGATGTTGTTCTGGGAACAAGACCGCCGCCTACAACTTAGGTTTGACTCAAGTAAAATCCTTTCCTAACCAGCAGCTAGCTTGAAAGAATGGGTGGAATTGGTTTAAATGACAGATGCGTGGCGCGAACCCTACCATGTTGTTATCGAAGTGGAAAACAGGCAATGCCGAATGCTCAAAAAGTTTGCTTCACATGGGCTTAAGCATTTGAAAGTGGTGGACATACGAAGCTCAAACACAGGCGCAGTCAAGCATCTAATCGAGCTTGACCGCTTGCAAGTCGCCAAGATTCCACGCGACGTCAAAATGGCACCGCAAAAGGGCAAAGGCAAACCAGCCATGTGGTTTGAAAGCGAAGGCTGCGAAGTCTGCAACACCATTCTGGCGCATGACGCGTTCTTAATCTCGGGAAAAAGCGTGGAAGAACACGCCATAATGTACAGCTTCATGGTGCCCACCTTCGAAGCGTACACCAGCATCATACAGGCTTTGGAAACCGCGGGGCACAAGGTAAATGTGCTGAAAATGGGCAAGTTCGAGCCGAAAACAGCAGTTTTAACCGAAAAACAAGAGCGCATATTCTGGTTAGCTCTAAAAGGCGGCTTTTTCGATTACCCGCGGAAAATTGGGTTGCGCGACCTCGGCGAGAAACTAGGCGTACAGCCGTCCACGCTTTCAGAAATAATGCGCCGAGGAACACGGAGACTGTTGGAGTATTACTTCGAAAAAGAAACCGCGTAGCACGCAAGCGCTTATCCCTAACGTTTTCGGGACAAAAGCTATGTGCCCGCACACCAACAGTATACACGGTGATAGTTAATGAGTCAAGAGCAAATGTTCTGTTACCAATGTGAACAAACAGCCAGAGGCCAAGGCTGCACTGTGGTAGGCGTCTGCGGAAAAAACCCAGAAGTAGCCACGCTCCAAGACTTGCTAGTTTACACGCTACGCGGGCTATCACAATTAGCCATCGAAGCCGACAAACTCGGCATCACAGACGAGAAAATCAACCTGTTCACCTGCGAAGCATTATTCGCCACGTTAACCAACGTGAACTTTGACCCCGACCGAATAATCACCTACATCAAACAAGCAGCAGAACACCGCGACGCCCTACGGAAAAAAATACAAGCCACAGGACACAGCGTAACCGCCAAAAGCGGACCAGCCAACTTGGTTCTAGAAAAAACGAAAGACGGGCTAATAGCACAGGGCAAACGCTTCGGCATAAAATCCGAGCCTATCCTGAACGCGGACGCCCACTCGTTGCAGTGGTTGCTGACTTACGGCTTGAAAGGAGTAGCCGCCTACACTTACCACGCACGCATCCTAGGAAAAACAGACCCAAAAATCTTCAGTTTCGTGCACGAAGGACTCGTAGCTCCACTTGATAAAACGCTGGGCGTCAACGATTTCGTTGGCTTAGTGCTGAAGTGCGGTGAAATCAACCTCCGCGCCATGGAGCTGTTGGATGCGGCGAACACTGAGGCGTACGGTCACCCCGTGCCCACGCGTGTTCCGCTCGGCACCAAAAAAGGCAAAGCAATCCTCGTGTCGGGACACGACCTGAAAGACCTTGAGGAGATTCTGAAGCAGACGGAAGGAAAAGGCATCTACGTTTACACGCACGGCGAAATGCTGCCCGCACACGGCTAC
>CAZYUQ010000150.1:0-3632 GCA_964650565.1 uncultured Candidatus Bathyarchaeia archaeon
ATCTACAATTGGTAAGTCCTTGAAATGTGCCCCCCTTAGTTTCTCTGGGTTAAGCCCGCTTGCTTTCCCGAACGCATCGTTAACCATTATTAAACGACCATTTTGGTCAACTATGACCACTGGGTCAGACAGCAGATTCAAAATGATTCTGGTTTCTACTCCAGTACCCTTGCTGCGCTTACTGTTCATTTTTGAAAAGCCCCTCTCATTTTATTATTTGTGCCTTCAGCTTTAAAGTTTTGTCGCATAAGACACACGTGCTCCTAATTTTGAAGAAGTCTTCATGTGCTGTTTGGCGTTTCAGAAAGGATTAAATTACTTTCACAGTCAATTATAGCGCATGACCTCTTTTCTGAATTTCCAAAATGAAGAAAACATGAGCTTGTTCACTGACCTGTACGAGTTAACCATGTGCGCCAGCTACTTCGACAACGGCAAGCTTGAACCCGCCACTTTCGACTTGTTCATAAGGCGCTTACCTGAAAACCGCTCCTATTTCCTGTTCGCTGGGCTAGAACAAGCGCTTCTCTTTCTTGAAAACGTAAAGTTCACTGAGGAGCACCTTGCGTACCTGCAGAAGCAAGGCTTCAACAAGCAATTTCTGGATTACCTCCGAGACTTCAAGTTCACAGGCGAAGTTTGGGCTGCTCCCGAAGGCACCGTAGCCTTCCCCTGCGAGCCGTTAATCAGAGTAACCGCGCCCATAATCGAAGCACAACTGGTTGAAACTTTCCTGCTGAACACCGTTAACCTGCAAACCACAATCGCCACCAAAGCCTCCCGCGTCGTAAACGCCGCCAAAGGCAAAGGTGTCATCGAATTCGGTTTAAGACGGGAGCATGGCGTTGACGCAGGCATGAAAGTAGCCCGATGCAGCTATATCGCAGGCTGCCAAGGCACATCCAACGTGCTAGCAGGATTAACGTATGGGATTCCAGTTTTCGGAACTATGGCGCACTCCTTTGTCATGTCGTTCGAAAAGGAAATAGACGCTTTCCGCGCTTTCACACGAACTTTCCCCGACAAATCCACGCTGCTGATTGACACTTATGATGAGTTGGCAGGCGCGGAAAAAGCCGTGGTAGTCGCTAAGGAACTTGAAAAAACCGGCTGCAAGCTCGGTGGGGTGCGCTTGGACAGCGGCGACTTGGTGCAGGCAAGCAAAAAAATCCGTGCGCTACTAGACGCGAACGGGCTAGGGTACGTTAAGGTTTTCGCTAGCGGCGACTTAGACGAGTACCGCGTAGCCGACCTGCTAAGCCAAGGCGCTGCAATCGACGCGTTTGGCGTGGGCACCCGAATGGGTACTTCCGCTGATAAGCCGTACGTTGACGTAATCTACAAGCTGTGCGAAACCACAAGCGCAAAAGGCGATTTCTCGCCTATAATGAAGTTAAGCGAAGGCAAAGCCACGTTGCCTGGGCGAAAACAAGTCTTCAGGTTCACAGACAAGCAGGGCTTTTTCGAGAAAGATGTGATTGCTTTGGCAGACGCGAAAGTGGAGGGCGCGCCGTTGCTGGTTAAGGTTATGAAAAACGGCAAAATAACCCATGCGCTTCCCGCCCTGGGCGAGGTTCGGGCAGCAGCCGCGGAGAACCTGTCAAAACTGCCTGAAAAATACAAAAAACTAACGGATGCGCCAGCGTATCCCGTGGAGTTAAGCCAAGCTCTAGAGAACTTGATTACAAAGCTAAGGCAAAAGCTGACAAAAAACGAGATTCTACGCTCTCCTTAAAGGCGGTTTAACTGGCAAATCTTGGCAAACACTTAAAAGCGTTCTTGGAAAAGGATAAGTGCTACTGAGAAGGGGTTAATATAATGCAAAATCGCCCAGCGATAGTTGCTGTTGGCAGAACCAAGTTTGGAGAACACTACGGAAAAGAGCCGGAAAGGCTCATCGAAGAATCTTGGCTTGCTGCCTCACGCGAATGCGACATCGAACGCAGAGACTTAGAAGCGTGCTACCTCTCAGACTTCTTCCTACCAATCACAAACAAGCTAGGCTTAGAAGAAGGCTTCCTTTCCGAACTCACAGAGCTTCACGTCCCTATGGAAGTCACCCGCTCCGTCAGCGCCGCACTACTAACCGCATGTCACGCAATCCAAGCGGGCATATACAACATGGTTCTCGTCGGCGGCATAGAAAAAATGACTGACCGCTGGGGCAAAATCCGCGACGACCTAATGTTGCTGGAAGACCCGTGGAGCTACTACGCTGGCGGCACACCAGAAGTAAACCATGAGCTAATGCTGCGCGCATACATCAAAAAGTACGGGTTAACAGGCGAAAACCTTGAAAAACTCAATCTGGCACTGGCGCAGGTTGCCGTGAAAAACCACGCTAACGCCACGAAAAACGAGTACGCACAGTACCAGAGACAAATAACTGTAGAGCAGGTCTTGAACGCGAGAAAAGCCGCGCGGAAACCGCTGGGGCTTTACGATTTCGCGCCAATCTCCGACGGCGCATCAGCGTTAATTCTCACAAGCGAAGAATGCGCCAAAAAAATAACTGACCACCCTGTTTACGTTTTAGGCTGCGCTTCAGCCACAGACTACCTTGACTATTCAGCAAGAGCTGATTTAACGCGTTTCCTCGCGGTTAAAATCGCCATGGAGAACGCCTTGAAAATGGCAAATGTAAGCTTACGCGACATCCAAGTTGCCCAGTTGTACGACCAGTCCACGGTGATGGAGATGGTGTCCCTTGAAGACATGGGCTTCTGCGCGCCGGGAACAGCTTGGCGAAGCATACATGAAAGTTGCCGCGACTACAAGGGCTACTATGAACTGAACGGCGTGAAACTCTTCACGAACATGAACGGCGGGTTGAAGGCTGATGGAAACCCGCTTGGAGCCACTGGGGGCGCACAGTTATTCGAAGTTTTCAAGCAAGTACGCGGTGAAGCAGGTGAACGCCAAGTTAACGCGGACGCGCCGCCGAAGTGCGGTTGCGCGCTTGAGATGGAAGGCTTCGGCACCAAGAGCTACGCCAGCATTTTGGGGAGAGATTAAAGATGAGCAGTGAACCCATTGAACGCAGAGTCTCTTACCTCGGCGACAGGTTGAAGGCAACCCGCTGCAAACTCTGCGGAAAAGAGTATTTTGAGGTTAGAGACTACTGTGGAAACTGCGGCAGGAAAAGCTACGGCAAAATGGACAGCATAGACCTGTTTTTTGAGAAAGGCACACTGGAACTGTGCACGCTGGTCACGGAACCCACAAACAAGTTCACAAAGCTAGGTAGCTACGTCCACGGAATAGTTTCTTTTCACAACGGAAAAATCCGCGTTCCAGGCAGGCTTACCGACCGCATCGTGAAAGACGACGAAGTTATCGATTTTTCATCACTTGAAGGGCGAGAAGTGATTCCGCGTTTCCGCAGGCGCTACTCAGTAGACCGAAGCGATGTTATTCCCACGATTTCTTTAGCGTTCACTTTAGCTGACGAGTATTATCCTCATCAAAAATACGTGGTCACAAAGCCCAGCAAAGAGTATGATTTACCAGGCATCGTGGGCTACGGAGTTTACACTTCACGGTTCAGAATAAAAGAAGCAAGCCTTGAACGTTCTGTGCCTTTCATAGACGAGGACTCGGTGACCGCGGCGGTTGAAGCTGGAAAACTGGCG
>CAZYUQ010000151.1:0-3525 GCA_964650565.1 uncultured Candidatus Bathyarchaeia archaeon
CTATTACGTATGGCGTGTCGCCTATGCCGTCTTCGTTTTCATCTAACCCAGTGTAATTGCTCCAGTAGTTTCCCTGAGTGCCTTTGTACCAAAATGTAATTGGAGAGGGGTTTGGACCTGCAAGCAAGTCAGGACTTCCAATTTCCTGCGCATTACTTAAGAAGTTGTTACCGTAAAATGTGTCGTTGTATCCGGCGATTGCTACAGAATAGGAATTGCTAATTATGTTATTACCGGAGAAGGTGTTTTCTCCTCCTCCTTGAATTGTTGCGAGACCTATGTAACTGTTGGTAATTGTGTTTCCGATAATGGTGTTGTAACTGCTTAAGTCGTTGACTATGCCTGCACGGCTATTGGTTATGTTGTTTTTAGCTATCAGGTTTCCTGCAGTCATGTAAATGGTGATGCCCCATGCTTCCCAATAATAACTGTTAGTAGTGGTTGTTATGCTATTTGCATATAGCACGTTGTTTAAGAGGCCGCTGTCGTATAGCTTTTGCACTTTCACACCACCAGTTACCGTGTTATTTGTGATGTAAGTGTAGGGAGCCTCTGATACAATGGCGAAATGATCTGCGATTTGACCTATATTGTTCTGAGTAATGAGTTGATATGAGCCAGATGACAGCATTATGCCATCTGGTAAGTTGTTATTTAAAATCTGGGTGCCAATTCCACCTCCTGCAATGTCATATCCGAGAATATCTGCACCATTATTGTTGGTAACTACTGTTAGACGCGAGATAATTACGTTGTTGGCTTCGACTGTAATAGCAGTGGGTCCAGCGAAGAGCGGCGAGCCTAAATACATTGTTGGCTGGTCAATGTTTCGAATTATGGTGTTTTGTGTGTTTTCTCCTATCAGCGAGACTGCTTTATCTATCGTTAGAGAGTTTTCCAGATAGTTTCCGCTTCTGATGAGTATCGTGTCACCGTCTGTTGCGTTGCCTATTGCTGCTGCAATGGTTGGATAATCGTCAGGAACAATAATTGATTTAGAAACAGCTTTGACAGTGACTTGTGGTAGCGTAGTTGATGACGTTAGGAAGACGAGAACAAGCAGCAGAGCAGCATTTTTATCCATGCTTATTCACATTAATACGGGGTTTTTTCGGTGATTAAAGCGTTTTTTTGTCAAGGTTTCTTGACAAGCCTAGCGTTCGCCAGTCAATCAGTGATTCCACGTTTAATTCAGCCTTTATATAAGGGGGGTATAGTCTTCTCCGAGCACCAGAGAACACAGTCACCACCAACAACCCCGCTCAAAGTGAAATTATTTAAATCCGTGAACCTCGTAACCCTCTAAAAGATACGATAAGCCACAAATGCCAGCGGAGTGCCTGAAAAGTTTGAAGCGATTTCCAGCAGAAGAGTATACGCTTCCCTTCTTTAAGGAACAGGGTTTCATTAGGAAACGCTGTCCCACTTGCGGAGAATACTTTTGGACGCAGAATGCTAAACAGGAAAATTGTGGAGAATCCACTTCAGACGGATGCACCTGCTACACTTTCCTGAAAAATTCGCCAACGCGAAAGCGCTACAGCCTTCCAGAGATGCGCGAAGCCTTTCTCTCATTCTTCGAAAAGCACGGTCACGCACGCGTTAAGCCCTATCCGGTTGTGGCAAGATGGCGAAGCGATATTTACCTGACTCACGCGAGCATAATTGACTTTCAGCCCTACGTCACCGACGGCATTGCGCCGCCGCCTGCTAACCCGCTTGTGATAGCGCAGCCATGCATTCGGCTCGTGGACATAGCGAACACGGGACCAACTTTCGGCAGGCACCTGACCATTTTCGAGATGGGTGGACATCACGCCTTCAACTATCCTGACAAGGAAGTGTACTGGAAAGACCAGACAGTGCGTTACCATCACGAGTTCGTCACCGACCTGTTAGGCGTGAAGTCTGATGAGGTCACGTACAAGGAGGATGTTTGGGTTGGCGGAGGAAACGCTGGTCCAGATGTGGAGTGCATTGTCGGCGGTTTGGAGGTTGCCACGCTCGTTTTTATGCAGTACAAAGTCGTTAACGGCGAGTTCATCAAGCTGCCCATACGCACGGTGGACACGGGTTACGGGTTAGACCGTTTCGCTTGGCTTTCTCAAGGTGTGCCAAGCTGTTTTCACGCAGTCTACGGCGCGTTGCTTGACAAGATTTTCACCATGGCAGGGTTAAAAGTTGACGATAGCCTGCTGTTTTCGGTGGCGAAGTATTCTGGTTTGGTGAGTGTTGACAAAACCGCGAATAGGCTGGACGCAAGACGGCAAGTAGCCAAACTCGTTGGGATAGACGTAGACGAACTGGACAAGGTGCTTATGCCCATTGAAAACGCGTTCGCCGTTGCAGACCACACGAAATGTCTAAGCTTTATTCTATCGGAGGGCATTGTGCCTTCAAACATTCATGAAGGGTATTTGGCGAGGCTTTTGTTCCGCAGAGTCTACCGCCTGTTAAAGATGTTGGGCATGTCTGAAAGGCTTTACGATGTAGTGGACATGCAGGTTGATTTCTGGTCGAAGGATTACCCGCACATCAAATCCATGCGAAAAGAGATTATGGAAATGCTCAAGGTAGAGGAAGAAAAATTCGAGGACACTATAAAGAGAGGCGAAGGACTGGTAAAGCGAATCGCAGATGAGCTTAAGGCGAAACGCGTCAGCCGCTTGCCTGAGGCTACGTTGTCAGAACTGTATGATTCTCATGGGCTTCCACCCGAAATTGTCAAGGAAGTGGCTGAAGCAGAAGGCGTGAAAGTGGAGGTTCCAGAGAACTTTTACGCGTTAATAGCCAATAGGCACACGCAGGCAACCAAGCCTGTTGAAGAGGAAGAAACGAAAGCTGAAGCAACTCTGGAAAACGCCGTTGCAAAGCTGCCGCCGACTGAGCAACTGTACTATGCTGACGCGTACATGAAGGAGTTTGACGCTAAAGTCCTCAAAGTAATAAACAGCCAGTACGTTGTCTTGGAGCGAACGTGCTTTTATCCTGAAGGCGGAGGACAACCTGCAGACCACGGCTTCTTAACCTTTGGCAAGGCAAAAGCTGAAGTTGTAGATGTGCGGAAAGTGGGCAGAGTCATCGTGCACAAGCTACTATTCAATCCATCAATGAGAACGCCAATTCCAAAAGAAGGCGATGTCATAAGAGGCTTTCTTGATTGGGACAAACGTTATGCCCTTATGAAGGCGCATACGGCTACGCATTTGGTTAATGGCGCTGCGAGGCGCGTGTTGGGCGAACACGTGTGGCAACATGGCACGCAGAAAGGCGTAGAAAGCACAAGGCTAGACATCTCGCATTACCGTCGATTAACACCTGAAGAGATACACAAAATCGAGACTTTGGCCAACCAAGCGGTTTTGGCGGATATGCAAGTTGAAACGGCTTGGATGCCGCGGAGCCAAGCGGAATCGCAGTATGGCTTCAGGCTTTATCAGGGCGGTGCGGTTCCGGGAAAAGACATTCGGGTGGTGAAAACGGGCGATTGGGACGTTGAAGCTTGTGCGGGAACGCATTTGAAGC
>CAZYUQ010000152.1:0-3520 GCA_964650565.1 uncultured Candidatus Bathyarchaeia archaeon
GTTGTCTGAGGCGGATAACAAAGTGTACGTTAACGAGTTGTTCTGTGATTACTGCGGTGCCTGCAAAGCCGTTTGCCCTGTTGACGCGGCGTTGACGCTGAAGCGCACTAAGATTATTCACACGCCTGTGCATTCTGGCACGTGGAACAAGGCATTGCAGCGGCTTACGTCGCCTGTTGACGCGACAAAGGAGCTCAAAGCGGCGGGTGGGCGGAAGGCACGGGAGCAGGTTTGCCGGCGGTTTAGTTTGGAGGAGACGATTAGATGAGTCAGCCTGAACAGCCAGAAGCAGCTAAGCAGCCTGAAACAGCAGAGAAGCCTGAGGAGCTGCGCGTAGGCGTATTTGTTTGCCACTGCGGTTTAAACATCGCTGGCACCGTTGATGTGCATGCCGTTGCGGAATACGCGAAGACTATACCTGACGTTGTGTACGTGAAAGAGAACCGCTATACCTGCGCTGACCCGGGTCAGGAAGAAATCCGAAAAGCCATCAAGGAACAGAGGCTTAACCGCGTTGTCGTTGCCGCTTGCTCTCCGAGAATGCATGAGCCTACTTTTAGGCGCACTGTTTCTGAGGCAGGGTTAAACCCGTTTCTTTATGAGATGGCTAATATCCGCGAGTTCTCTTCGTGGTGCCACCAAAACGACCCTGACGCCGCAACTGAACGCGCCAAAGCCACTGTGCGCATGGCTGTAGCCAAAGCCCGATTAATGAGGTCGCTACAAACCCTTGAAGTGCCAGTCACCAACAAAGCGCTGGTCATCGGCGGAGGCATCGCTGGCATGAATGCAGCTTTGGAGCTTGCGGAGATGGGCTTTAAGGTGTATCTGCTGGAGAAAACGCAGAGCATCGGTGGGCACATGGCAGCCTTAGACAAGACTTTCCCCACTTTGGACTGCAGCATCTGTATTGAAGGACCGAAAATGGTGGACTGCGCGAGGCACCCGAACATTACGATTTTCGCTTATTCAGACCTTGTCAAAGTGGACGGTTACATTGGCAACTTTAAAGTGAAAATCCGCAAGAACCCGCGTTACGTGATACCTGAAAAGTGCACGGGCTGCGGAGAATGCAAAGACGTTTGCCCCATTGAGTACCCGAACGAGTGGGACATGAACATGGGCACCCGCAAAGCCATTTCGGTCCCGCTTGACCAATGCGTTCCGCTTATCTACGCCATCAACAAGGACTACTGCATTGAATGCTTCAAATGCACAGAGGCTTGCGGCGACAGGCAGGCTATTGATTTTGAGCAGAAGGCTGAAGAGGTTGACATTGAAGTCGGCGTAATAATCGTCAGCACAGGCTTCGACGTGTACATGCCTCATGATATGCCGCTGCTGGGTTATGGCAAGTACCCGAACGTCATTACAAGCATGGAGTTTGAGCGGTTGATTCTCGCGGCAGGTCCCACAGGCGGCAAAGTCATCAGGCAATCTGACGGCAAAAAACCGCATACAGTAGCTTTCATCCAGTGCGTGGGTAGCCGAGACAAGAACAAGTATCCTTACTGTAGCAACTTCTGCTGCATGTACACGCTCAAACACGTTGTGCAGCTGAAAGAGAAGTACAAAGAAGACATTGAAGTGTACGTGTTTTACATGGACATACGCAGCCCAGGCAAAGGGTATGAGGAGTTCTACGACCGTGCACGCGAACGCGGCGTAATCTTTGTCCAAGGGCGCGTGAGCCGAATTGATGAGGACCCGGTTACCCATAACATGGTTGTGCATAGTGAAGACTCAAAGCTGGGGCAGCCAATCGAAGTTGAAGCTGAAATGGTTGTGCTCGCAACCGCTGGCATACCTAAGGAAGGATCAGCGGACATAGCCCGCATCTTGAACCTGTCCCGCGGCTCAGACGGCTTCTTCATGGAAAGCCACCCCAAACTCAAACCGATGGATGCGCCAACAGACGGCGTCTTCTACGCAGGTGCCTGCCAAGGCTTAAAGGACATCCCTGCCAGTGTCGCACAGGGCTGCGGTGCAGCTTCACGTGCGGCAACAGTTATTTCTAAGCCGAAATGGAAGATTGAACCCATAATCTCCGTTGTGGACGAGACTAAATGCAAGAGCTGCGGCGTCTGCGTGGACAAATGTCCTTACGGTGCCATCAGATGGGAGAAAGGTAAACCCGCCAATATTATCACCGCCAGCTGCCACGGATGTGGAACATGCGTTGCCGAATGCCCGCAGCATGCTATCACTCAGATGCACTTTACGGACGCGCAGATTATGGCGCAAATCCGCGCTGCACTACAAGATAATCCAGAAGATAAAATCCTCGCTATTCTATGTAACTGGTGCAGTTACGCAGGTGCAGACCTCGCGGGCATCAGCAGATTCGAGTACCCTGCAAGTGTCCGAGCTATACGTGTCATGTGCAGCGGCAGAGTGGACAAGGAATTCATTCTTGAAGCGTTGCGGTTAGGCGCGGGCATGGTGCTGGTGGGCGCGTGCCACTTGCCCTATGACTGCCATTACATCAGCGGCAATTACAAGATGAAAGCCCGCACTGACGCGTTGAAAACTATGTTGACGAAGCTGGGTATGAGTCCTCAAAGGTTCCGCGTGGAATACGTTTCTGCGGCTGAAGGTATACACTACGCTGAAGTGATTAAGGAGATAGATGGGGCCATGAAGGCGCTGGGCAAAGAGAAAATTAAGGCTGAGAACGCGAAGCTTCGCCCGATTTTGGAGAATATGCTGAAGCGCTGGAAGAAACCGTAGCTCTCTTCTTTCATCTTTGTTTTTTCTAGAACTGTTTTCTTTCGAACAGGGCGACCGCTCCCGCCAGCAGGGCCTCCGCGACTGCCGCGGCTAAAACGATTGTGAACAAGGTTGCTTCAGGCAGATTCAGCATAGTCGGCACGAGAGGAATCACTGAAATCTGGTTTCCTCCGTAGATGACCAGTATTGCTCCGACGAGAACTGACGGCGAGCCGATGCCGATGAGCACGCCTGCTGAGCAGGACACCGCGAGCATAGAGAGGCTTATGGCTAGAGACTGCACAGTGTCATTGAGCACTGTTGGTGGGAACGCGTTTGCTGTAAAGTAGTCTGCTGCCACGCCGACGGCGACTGCTATGAGACTGGCTACGGTAACGCATGTGTAAACTGACAGGAACTTGGCGAGGACGATGTTTCGGCGTTTCAGTGGTCGGATGAGGAATAAATCGTAGACTTGCCTGTTCTTCTCGTTTATGATTGAAACTGCCAGCATGACTGAAGCTAATGTTCCAGCCAAGCTGGAGACAATCAGTGCTGAAATGACGGTGAACGGTATGGCTTGTCCAGTAGAGCTGTACTGCATGAAGCGGAACAGGATGGACACGAGGGGCAAGCCTACCCATAGGAAGAGCATGACTTTGGATTTGTAGAAGCCCTTCAACTCGTCGAAGTAAAGCAGCGGCAGGTTCATGCTTTTTCGCCCTCCTGCACGTATTTGAGGTAAATTTCATCCAGCGACGGCGACAATAACGTGACGCCCCGCACTTTAATTTTCAACTTAACTATGGTT
>CAZYUQ010000153.1:0-3467 GCA_964650565.1 uncultured Candidatus Bathyarchaeia archaeon
ATTCTTAAATCGCCCTTGCGCTGTGCATATAGTCTGATTAGTGATGCCAGACCTTTCAGAAGGCGGCTACAAGCTTAACGTGTTGAAGCTTTCTGCCATCGCTATAGCACTCGTTGTAATAATAGAAGTTACGATGGGGTCAATTGTCAACAGCTTGGCGATTCTAAGCGACGGCTTACACGCGTTGCTTGACGCAGTGACAAGCATAATGCTTTTTGTGGCTACCCGAGCAGCGCTTAAGCCGCCAGACGAAGAACACACCTATGGACACGAGAAGTTTGAGTCTATAGGCGGCTTAATCGGCGGCATCGTTCTCATAGGCGTAGCGCTTTTGGTGATTTACGAAGCCGTTATGAAGCTGATGCAGGGCGCAGGCGTTAACGAGGGGTTGGAAGTCGCAGGGTTCGTGGCTATCGGCTACACTTTCGCCACGGACATATTCAGAGTGGTAATATTCAGAAAAGCCACAAGCAGCGAAAGCACAACCGTCAAAGCGGGATTTTACCATGCCATTGCGGACTTGAGCTCAACGCTTATTGCTTTTCTCGGCTTCGGATTAGCCATCGTAGGCTTCAACCAGGGCGACGCGCTTGCGTCAATAGTCCTCGGCGTCTTGTTGGGTTACTTGAGCATCGGGCTTGTCCGCAGCAACGTTATGGAACTCAGTGATACAGCATCAAGAGAGATTGTGCAGAAAATCAGGAAAGAAATCCTCTCCAACGAAGAAGCCCAGAAATGCGGAATCTTGAAGGTTCGAAAGGTAGGCTCAAAACTGTTCGTTGAAGCTACAGTGCAAGTTCCGAACAGCATGAGCTTGGAGGAAGCACATGATTTAACTTTGAGGCTGGAGGCGAATTTGAATGAGGCTTTCGGAAATGTTGACGCTACAATTCACATAGAGCCGTCTGAAAGAGAAGCCAAGATGGCGCAGCTGGTGGAGAAACTGGCTGCAGTGGAAGGCGTCAGAGAAGTGCACAACATTACAACTGTTTACACAAACGGCAAACTATACATCACGTTGCACGCGTATGTTGATCCAAAGCTGTCTGTGGAAGCGGCGCATGAAATCGCGGAGAAAATCGAGAAACAGATGCACGCGGGCATAAAGCAGCTTGAAAACGTGACGGTTCACGTGGAACCTCACGGCGCCGATGTCCACATAACGGAGATAAACGGGAAGGAATTAGTGAAAATAATTCAGAAAGTGGTAAGAGACATTGAAAGGAACTTGTACGTTAAGAACGTGGTAACTTACGTGGCTGAGGGCAAACGGTTCATAAACATGGACTGCTGTTTCACTAAAAAAGTTTCGATTACGAAGGCGCATGAGGTTGCGTCGCGGATTGAAATGGAAGTAAAAGAGCGGTTTGCTGACGCCGTGGTTACTGTGCACATAGAACCCGACTGCGCAAGAACGTGAGGACTAGATTTTCCGAGAAAACAGAAAAAAGAGCGGAACGCGTTTAGTCAAGTTTGACTTCTGCTATCGGCGATAGGTCGGCCAGACTGTTCAACTTGACTTTCGCGTTGGATATTGTGTAAAGTGTGTTGCCAATGTAAAGTGCTCTGTCGATGTCCGCGTTGAATTCTCTCGTGTACGGTACCATGTACGGTGTGCCCGTTGCGTTTTCTTGATGTGTTATGCCGCCTCTCAGTTCGAAGCCACCGTCAAGGGTCACCTTGAAAACGTATGCGCCTTGCCAGTTGCTACCTTCCGCATCATATCTTTTTTCAGTGCCTTCACTGCCGCTTACGTAGCCGTACTGCGTTATGGTTAGTGGAATAACGAGTAGGTCTTTCTGTTTGTCGAATAGGAATGCCTTCGGTTCATGCAGCGCATCTGAATAGGTCCAATCGCCGTCAACGATGTACTTTGCTGTTTCCGTGGGCGCGTTGACGTCAGTGACATCAAACAGGGATAATTTCACGGTGGTATTTTCCATGCCTAAACCAATCACATGGTTCTCGTCGTAGGGATGCAGATAGCTTGAATACCCGGGGATTTTCAGTTGCCCCGCCACTTTGGGTTGAGCTGGATCAGCCATGTCTATGACGAAGAAGGGATCTTTCTGCTCAAACGTAACAACGTAGCATTTGTCACCCATGAATCTGGTTGACTGGATGGTTTCGCGTTCCTCAAACTTCGGAAGCAAAAGTTCACCCACTTCAGTAAGGTTCATGTCAAACACGGAAACATAGTTCATCGTTGTTTCTTTACTCCAAGTTGTAGTCACCCTAAAGTAGCCGCTGTATTCGTCCATGGCATACTGATTAAGCACGTAGCCTGCAACGCTGCCTTCAGCTTCAAATGCCAGAGCACTGCCGTTTACGCTAACGCGGTAGATCGACGTGAATTGCCCTTCGTCGCTCCAAGTGGGATAAGTAATGTAGATGTTTTCCGTTGAAACATACATTGTGCTTGTTCCACCCATCATCAAAGTCATATTAGTTGGCTCCTCCACATCATCTACGATGTTTAAGCCGATGAAAGTAGTGAAAGTGAAGTAACTGGGAACAGTGTCAGCGTAATATACACTTGAAGGCTTAACATCCGTAACTTCTGCTTCACCATTGGTTGTCTCATAAACTCTGGGCAACGTAACAGCGTTACCCAGAACTTGGGCGGATTGACTCACAACAGCGTAAACATAGTCGCCTATCATTCGAGAATTAAAGTAGCTACCTGTGGTGGTAAAGTTTCTGACAAGCACAGGATAAGCCTTGTCAGAGACATCATAAACGTACAAGAAGGTGCTAACGTCAGGTTGATACGCGTAGCTCATTGCATCATCGGCACTGAAGACATCAATGAGGAATGGCTGATACTTACTGGCGATTACCACAAGCCTGTTGCTGTCTCCGCTAAGGTACATGCCTGCTGGGTACGTGTTGTTTTCAAGCGTTATCTTCGCGACAACTTTGGAGTCTTGGGGGTCAGCCTTCACGATGTAGACGACGTTAGTTGTGTCCGGGTAAGTGTATTCTGTGGTCACTCTGTAAATGTATCTGCCATCATTCTTTACTGTGTCTGCTTCATCTACGCCTTCAACTTGAATGTTCGTGGTTGAATGTGAGAGGTCGTTCTGTTCTGAGTCGCCAGCGCCTAACTGAGCAGGCGCAGGCTCTGCCACATAAAAACCTATGCCTGCTGATTCTTGACTTCGTGACCAAAAGTTCGGGGTATAACTGTTAGTCGTGTTTGCAGTTAAATAGTCTCTGAGTTCCTCGTAGGATGAGAAGTGTTTCATTCCCGCAGCTAAAGGAGTTTCAGGTGGAGGAAACGTTACGGGTCCTACGCCGAAAACGAAGATCAGCGAGACTAGGGTTATGGCTGAGAGAAATGCGACTGTGCCGTAAAGTTTGGTTTTTTTCTTGACTTCTGGGTGCACCATTTTTTTCTCCTGTTTTATGCATATTGTAGACAGGTTATTTTATCCTAAGCTTCAGAACACTCTGTTCCTATTGGT
>CAZYUQ010000154.1:0-3460 GCA_964650565.1 uncultured Candidatus Bathyarchaeia archaeon
CCTTAACGCCAGTCGCATTTGCAGGCTTAGGTTGTTGTTGGTATAGGTACTCCATCCAAGCGCTCATGCTCTCGTCAGAAATGGCTGGAGTGCCAGCTGCGGGAATCCCCAGACAGGTCTGGCCCGGAGACTGATCCGTGACCGTGCCTTGCACTAGTACTTGAGTGCCTAGCGGTTGAACAGTGTCAGGCGCTGAGACCGTGGTGGCGGATAGACCCTTGCCGTAAGCGTATATCTGGTTGTCATAGCCGTTAAACTTGACCAGGATGCCGTCTGCGACAGCAGGCGCGCTGTTAATGCTAAAGCATAAGGAGCTCCATATCAGCTTTCCAGTGGTAGCGTTTAGGCAGTATTGCTTGGCGCCTTTGAATACGGGCGGAGTGTAGTCGTGACCTGCAGTGAGGTAAAGCTTTCCGTCCGCGAGAACATACTGACCAAAAACGCCAAGAGGCCATACACCATAGGGAGTGTCGACCCCCGCGGGTCCAGCAGACCAACTCCAATTGAGAGCACCTGTTTGGACATTGTAGGCGTACACCTCTCCGCTCATGCCCCATGTGTAAAGGTTGCCGTAGCCAATAATCGCTTTAGGGTTGAAATCGTAGTATGCCCAACTGCTGTTGAAGGGCTGAGTTGGACCCCACAGCTTCTCTCCCGTTTTTAGGCTGTATCCCGTCCATGTCTTCATCTGGTTTGTGTATTCAGTGTAAACTCCTTCGCCCGCAGGACCTAGAACTACGTTGGTGAATGGTGTTAGCGTTCGGTTAATGGGACCCCACAGCAGATGTCCGTCAACTGCGCTGTAACCTGCAGCAATTTCCCAACCCAGCTGGGATCCACCTGGGACCCCCCCAGTGAAGATGCTGGGTGATGCGGTCATAAGTACTACATCGTCAGATATTTTGGAAATGGCTAGACCACCTGCAGTGATGGGTACTCCTGAAATGTTAGTGGCCACCGGCACGCTCCATTCGTATCCATCGTTCCAGTCAATAGTCGCTCCTTGAGGAGGCCTCCAAACTTCCGCAGCACTGTAAACCGTATAAATGTTGTTCTTTGTTGAGCCTTCTGCGATGCATTTGCTCATGTTCCACAAACTCAGCATACCGCCAGCAACAGTGTAGCTTAAGATTTCCCCGTTTGGGCCCCTCACAAGCGTGCCAGCAGATGCGTTGGCAATGTCCAGTATCCACTCTCCCGTCATAGCGTCATACATCGACCACTTAGGGGCTAAATATCCTGGTGTGAGAACGAATCCCTCGCCGAGACCCCCTAAAGGCGCCGTGAATAGGTATGCTTTGGCTCCGTACTGGTCCCCTGAGTTGAATTTGTATATCATACCGCACCTCAGCGGTGCATCAGCGTTCACAGTCCATAACGTTTGTCCGGTGCGTAGATCTACGGCGGTCAAAGGTCCGCGGTTGTTAGCAGCTCCTGGATAAGCAGTGTAGTAAAGTATCCCGTACAAAATTACCGGTGCAAATTTGGGTTCATATGCAGTTCCTGATGCGTAAAGGCCTGTCTGGCTGTCGCCAAATTCTCCTCCAATCTGGCCTCCGAAAGCTTCAGGCTGCGTCCATATTACGTGAGCACTGTTCGGCGCCGTCGTATATGGATTGAAGTTCCCGTTCTGATCGTATATCCCAGTGTTGGCAAATGATCCTGCTCCAAGTCCAAGCCAATTGCCGCCGATCGAGTACCAATTCCTGTTCATCGAATTTATCGGTCGCTGCCAGTACTCGGTTGGAAGCGGATTTGCCGGATAAGCCGTTTCTACCGGCTGCTCCTGCACCGTCAGCATCGTTGTCGCGCTGCTAGCTGTGTAAGTATCGTTGACGAAGTCAATACCCGTAGGAACAAAGCCTGGTGTATAGGGGTAGGGATTCTCGACCTTTACAGTTTGCTCAGGGAAGTTACCCACGAACTTGTAGGTCCCGACTTGGTCAACCACATACGAAGCCCAAGTCCCTCCCGCAGCATCAGAATCGCCCATTTTCAGGGTTTCAGTGTCTCCGTTAGGCTTCGTGACTGTCACCGTCATGTCATGCCACATATAACCCCAGTGACCTATTGCTGTCGGCGGAACCTTGTCAATCCAGAAGTTAACGTAGGCAGTCTGGCCAACACCCACAGGGTTAGGTTCAACAGAGATAAATGCGTAGGTTGGAATTTTCCATGGTGGTGTGTGTGCGTTAGCATTTGGCAAAGCAACAAGCGATGAAGTCATGGCAAACATCAGAAACAAAGCAAACAAAGTAGCAATTTTGTTCTTAGACATTTTCTTTATTCTCCTTAAATTTTTATTGAACGCTATTATTCTCGCCCAGGCAACTCTTAAATTTAAGTCATAGCAGCCACAGACTGACAAAAACAAGAACATAAGTGCCTAATCGATATCTTAAATAAAGCCCTCCTTTAGAGATGAAATGGTATGTTGATTCCCGAAGAATATGTTCAAATTCTGTCCGAGTTAGGGCTAAGTCACACGGAAGCAAAGGTATATACAACTCTTCTCGCTCTAAAGAGTGCTACTGCAAACAACATCCATAGAGAGTCAAACGTTGCGAGACAGGAAGTCTACCGAGTGCTATGCGACCTTGAAGAAAAAGGCTTGATTGAAAAAGTGATAGCCAAACCAACAAAATTCAGGCCAATACCAGCGAAAGACACCATCTCAATTTTGCTCCAAAGAAGAAACGAACAGAACCGTCAACTGCGAAACAAAGCAATCCGAACGTTCAGAAATTTCGAAATTGACTGCACAGGGACATTGCCTCTTAGCAGAGACGCTCAATTCGTCTTGCTTTCAAAGAGTGAAACCAAGCCGACAGGTCACATAGACAAGCTGGGCAAGGCGGTAGATAACGCTCAGAAAAGCGTGATGTGTTCAACCCCGTTTCCGCTATTCATCAAAGTGAAGTCTATGGACGAGCACGTCTGGAAGAAAGCCGTAAAAAGGGGAGTAAAGTTCAAGTTCATAATAGGCAGAAGACCAAACGAAAAATCAGAACTCACCCTTGACCCAGTGTTAGAGAATGCGGATTACTTCGAGATAAAATGGACGTCCAGTGTTCTTCCGTCGTGTGTGCTTCTGGTCGACGAGAAAGAAGCCTTCTGCAGAATAGGACGTGATATAGACTGCCCTGTCTTGTGGTCTGCAGATCCCAGTTTCGTTGCGCTAATTAAAGATTATTTTGAAAACACATGGAAATTACTGGGATACAGTCGAAAGCAGCAAGTTTCTTCAAAAATGCATTAACTTGCTTGCTGCTCAGTCTCAGCTTCAAGGCTTTGTCTTAATGCGCCAACTAAATCGTCAATACCTAGTGTTAGGTAAGAAAAACTCGCTTCGACAAAAAAAAGAGAAGGGAAGATAGAACGCGGGTGACATCGCCACTGTTATCGCTTAAGGCTTTTGGTATGCGGGTTTTGCCTTTAAGTGTAATATTATTACATCTCA
>CAZYUQ010000155.1:0-3455 GCA_964650565.1 uncultured Candidatus Bathyarchaeia archaeon
GGCAGTGGGAGATGCGGATGATGATTTCGCCGCAGACTTTCAGGTCATGCGTTAGGAAAAGGTCGTAGGTTTGGTTTACGCTTCCTTCTAAGGAGTTTTCGATGGGTACAACGCCGTATTGTGCTTGTTGTTTGGCTACGCTGTCGAAGGTTTCTGTGAGGTCTCTGCAGGGTTTAACTTCCACGGACGCGCCGAAAAAGGCGTAAACTGCGTTTTCGCTGTAGGCGCCTCTTTCTCCTTGGAAGGCTACTTTCACTTTTTGTTTCCCTGCTTCCTGTTTTTTATTAGGCACTTGTTTATGCCGTTTATCATGGCTTCAACACTTGCCATAACGATGTCCTCGCGGGCAGCGCGCGCCGAAACGATGTGCCCTTGCTCGTCTTCCACTTTTATGACGACTTCGGCTACGGCGTTCGAGCCACCTGTTATCGCTTCAATGCGGTATTCTTTCAGTCTGATTTTTGCGAGGCTGCTGGTAAGCTTCTGTATAGCCTTTAACACGGCGTCTACTGGTCCGACGCCCGTCTCAGCTGCCACGTATTCTTTTCCGTCCAGCACCAGTTTCACTGAGGCTGTTGGGATAACTTTTATGCCTGTTATTACGGCTAAGTCGCCTAGATCAACGATTTTTTCTTCGCGTATGACTTCGCCCATGACCGCGGAAGTCAAAGCTATCAAGTCCGCGTCAGTTACCAGTTTACCCTTGTCGCCTAAGTCTTTGACGCGTTGAACGATTTCCTTCAGTTGCTCCTCAGTGGGATGAATCCCCACGTCTTCTAGTTCGGCTTTGATGCCGCGGGTTCCCGCGAGTTTCCCAGCCACCAGCGTTCTTGTGCGCCCTACCAACTCGGGTTTTATGGGCTCGAAGGTTAACGGTTTAGCTGTTACGCCGCGGGTGTGAATGCCTGATTCATGTGCGAAGGCGTTTTCGCCGACAAGCGCCTTGTTCGCCTGCACTGAGATGCCCGTCAGCGTGGCTACCATTCTGGAAGTGCTGTACAACAACCGCGTGTTAACGCCTGTTTTCAACTTGTAAATCATGTGCAGCGCCATAACCACTTCTTCCAACGCAGCGTTACCTGCTCTTTCGCCTAAGCCGTTAATCGTAGCGTGCACTTGAGCGGCGCCTGCTTCCACAGCCGCTAACGAATTCGCCACCGCCATGCCAAAATCGTCATGACAGTGGATGCTGAGTGGAACGTTTACTGCTGCTTTGATGTCTTCTATGAGTTTGCGCATGGTTCGTGGAACCATTATGCCCACGGTGTCAGGAATATTTATCATGTCTGCGCCTGCTTTCTCAGCGGCTTGGCACACCCGTTTCAGAAACTTCGGTTCCGACCTTGTGGCGTCCATGGGTGAAAACTCGCATTTCAACCCGTGCTTCTTAACGTACTCCACTGCATCTGTTGCCGCCTCCAGCACTTGCTTAGGGGATAAGCCTACAGCGTACTTCATCTGCACGGGCGAAGTGGGAATAAACGTGTGAATCATGTCAACGTCGCATTCAACTGCCGTGTCGATGTCGCTTCTTGTAGTGCGCGCCAAAGCGCAGATTTCACTTTCTAATCCTGCCTTGGCGATTTCCTTAATTACTTTTTTTTCGCCTTCAGAAGACATCGGCGAGCCTGCTTCAATCGCGTCCACGCCCAGCAGGCTCAGTTGGCGTGCAATGTCTATTTTATCGTCCAGCGTAAGCGAAACGCCGGGAGTCTGCTCGCCGTCTCTTAGCGTGGTGTCAAAAATGCGGATGCGACTTGGGCTTTTCGCTTTCATGGCGCCTCAACTCTTTCCTTTGGCTACAGCCGCAGCTATAGCTTCAGCCATGCCCAGCGTTGTGGTTTTGCCGCCTAAGTCGGGCACCGTATCGCCGCTACGCAACGTTGCAACTACCGCGGCTTCTATGGCGTTTGCTGCCTTCATGCATTTAGCGTCGTTGTGTTTTTCGCCGAGCCACTCCAGCATCATCTTCGCCGCCAGTATCATCGACAACGGATTTGCCGTCTGCTTGCCTGCCCTGTTCGGCGCTGAACCGTGAATCGGCTCAAAAAGCGCAAAGCTGTTACCTATGTTGGCGCCTGGAGCCATGCCTAAGCCGCCGATAAGCTGTGCTGCCTCATCCGAAAGTATGTCGCCGAACATGTTGCAGGTAAGCAGCACATCGAACTCCTGCGGTTCCTTAATCAACCGCATGCTCGCCGCGTCCACGTACAACTCGTTAAACGCGATGTCCGGGTACTGCTTGGCGACTTCTCGGCACACGCTGGCAAACAAGCCATCAGTCACACGCATGACGTTTGCCTTGTGAATCGCAGTAACCTTCTTTTTGCCTTTGCGCAACCGCGCGGTTTCAAAGGCTTTCTTGGCTATGCGCTCACAGTTCTTACGCGTGATAACCCGTAAGCAGACGGTGGCATCGTTACCTATGGTGAACTCTAAGCCCTTGTAAACGTCCTCAGTGTTCTCCCGCACGAAAATCATGTCAATATCAGGTCGTGCAACAGCCGCCGCTGGATACGCTTTCAAAGGTCGTAGATTCGCGTAAAGGTCAAACATCAACCTTAACTTCACAATGACATCTGCGGCAGTTTCGCCAACAGGTCCCTTCAGGCATGCGTGTGAAGCTTTGATTTTTTCCACGCTGTCCGCTGGCAAAGGCACGCCTCTCCGCTCGGCGCACGTGTCGCCTGCTTCCGCCTCAACCAGTTTCAGGTTCAACCCGAATTTGGTTTGCGCTGCCGCCAGCACTTTCAGCGTTGCCTCTGTCAGTTCGGGGCCTATTCCATCTCCTTCGATCACGGATATTTTGTATTCAGTCATTTCTTTTTCAGCCTCTTTCGTAAATTCTCAATTAATCCTCCATCCGCCAATATCTCAACGATGAATGGGGGCAGCTTGTTCGCTTGTAGGCTTTGCTTTTTCGACAGGTTCTGCACCGTGCCCGCTTTGAAATCCACTTCCAGCATATCACCCTCATCCACCGCAGCAGCTACGCCTTTAGCTTCGACGGCGGGTAAGCCGATGTTTATGGCGTTTCGGAAGAAAATCCGCGCAAACGACTCGGCCAGCACGCATTGGACGCCGGCGTACTTCAACGCTAACGGCGCTTGCTCTCGGCTGGAGCCACAGCCAAAGTTTTTGCCTCCGACCACGATTACGCCTTTGCGGGCTTTTTCAGGAAACCCTAAGTCTAACCCCGCCATCGCGTGCTCAGCCAGCTCTTTCGGGTTGGTTAGCACTAGGTATTTGCCGGGCAGAATAACGTCTGTGTCAACGTTGTCTCCGAACTTTATCGCTGTGCCTTTAGTTTTCATTTTGCTTAAGCCTCCAGTTCACGTGGGTCTGTTATCTTTCCTGTTACTGCTGAAGCCGCCACCGTAGCAGGCGAAGCCAAGTACACCTTAGCTTCGGTGCTGCCCATCCTGCCGATGAAGTTGCGGTTTGAAGTGCTAACG
>CAZYUQ010000156.1:0-3418 GCA_964650565.1 uncultured Candidatus Bathyarchaeia archaeon
GACCCAACCAGATACGGCGTAGCAGAAACAACCGAAAACAACCGCATTACACGATTCATAGAAAAACCACCAAAAGGCACAGCCCCAACCAACCTCATAAACGCAGGAATCTACGCCCTAAGCCCAAGCATCTTCCAATACATCCCCAAAGGCAAAGCAGTCTCAATGGAACGCGAAATCTTCCCCAAACTAGCCCAACAAGGCAAACTCTACGGACACATCACCCAAAGCATGTGGATAGACATAGGCAAACCCGAAGAATACCTCCAAACAAACAAACTCCTCCTCGACAAAGCCAACACCACACAAAAACAAACACGCAAATACACCCTAAAACCCCCAACCGCAATAGACAAACACGTCACAATCGGTGAAAAAGCCACAATCGGACCATACGCAGTCATAGGTAAAAACGTAACCATAGGCAAAAATACACACATAAACAACACAGTAATCTTCCCAAACACAACAATAGCCGACAACGCAATAATAACCAACGCAATCATAGGCGAAAACGCAACTATAGGCAAAAACGTCAAAATAAACAAAGGATGCATCATCGCCGACAAAGCAAAAATCAAAGACAACATCACCCTCAACAAGGACACAGCAGTCTGCCCAGCAAAAGAAATCTCCGAAAACATATTAAAAACCAAACTCATCTGTTAACCACGGAGAACAAAAACCATGACCCAAAACAAACTCTTCGGAACAAACGGCATCCGCGGACTCGCCAACAAAGAACTAACCCCAGAACTAGCAATAAACGTAGCCACAGCCATCGGCACATTCTTCAACAAAAAAAACCTGCTGATCGGCCACGACGCCAGAACCAGCGGACCCATGCTCACCAAAGCAGTCACCGCAGGATTAACAGCCACAGGCTGTAACGTGTTCTCCGCAGGAATGGCGCCTACACCCTCACTCCAATACGCAGTAAAAAACCACAGCATGGATGGCGGAGTAATCATAACCGCATCCCACAACCCGCCTGAATACAACGGCATAAAAGTCATCTGGAAAGACGGCATAGAAATCTCACACGAACAAGAAACCGAAATAGAACAAATCTACTTCAAAAACAAATCGGTACTTGCCGAATGGAACAAGCTGGGAACAACCCGCGAACTCCTCGGCGTAAACGACGAATACGTGGAAGCAATAAAGAAACACGTAAACGTCGCCAAAATAGCCGAGAAACACTATCACGTTGTTGTTGATGCAGCTAACAGCGTAGGCGGCTTGACAGCGCCAATTCTTCTACGCGAACTTGGCTGCAAAGTCACAAGCATAAACGCGAACATAGACGGAACGTTCCCTGGAAGGTTACCAGAACCTCGACCAGAAAATCTTAGGGAAATAGCTTTAACCGTGAAGGCTGTAGGCGCAGATTTAGGTGTAGCCTTCGACGGTGACGCTGACCGTTCTATATTTATTGCTGAAAACGGGGTGATTTACTGGGGAGACAAAACCTTCGCTCTTATTGAGAAGCAGTTTTTAGAGGCGAATCCGCATGCAAAAATAGTCACGCCTGTAAGCTCTTCAACACTGGTTCAGGATGTTGCTGATGCGTATAAGGGCGAAATTGTGTGGACTAAAGTGGGCAGCGTGACTGTTTCACAGAAAATGAAGGAGTTGCACGCCAAGTTAGGCGGAGAAGAAAACGGCGGAGTTTTTTATGGTCCACATCAAGCAGTTCGCGATGGCGCTATGACAACTGCTTTGGTTTTGGGACTAATGGCAGGAACTGGGAAGACGCTTTCTGGGCTAATCGCCGAGCAACCGCAGTATTTCATTGAGAAGGGAAAGGTTGAGTGCCCAGAGGACAAGAAAGAGAAGGTGCTGGAGAAGTTGGTTGAGCAGCAGGTGAAAGGCGCAAAAGTGAGCACTCTCGACGGCGTGAAAGTCTGGTTTGAAGACAAAAGCGCCATTTTGGTGAGACCCAGCGGAACTGAGCCTATTTACAGGTTGTATGCGGAAGCGAAAAGCCAAGAAAAAGCATTAAAGCTTATAGCGGATTATAGTTTGAAACTTAGAGAAATTCTAAAGGTTGTCTGACAAGAGAAGCGTAATGGAGAATAATTGTGTATGCCTGCAGTGCTGCGTTTGATTCCTGGGGAAGTGAACTCGGTCGAGAAACGTGGAAACTACACTGTAAGCGTTATCGGCTGCGGCGAAAAAGGCGTGCTTTACGCTGTTGCCTTCGCTGAGGCTGGTTACAAAGTCATCTGCGCTGATGCAGACCAGAGCTTGGTTAGGCGGTTGGCAAGAGGGAAAACCCCATTCTCTGAACGTGACATAGAGGTTAAATTGAAGAGGTTTGTGCGCACGGGGCAATTAAACACCACAAGCGAGGTTAGAAATTCAGTTTCGCAAAGCGACATCGTGGTCATTACTCTTACTGCGAAAATTGATGATAAGAAAAACTCGGATTATTCGGAAGTGGAAAACGGTTGTAAACAGGTTGGAGCGGCACTTCGCCAAGGCGCTTTGGTTATTTACGGGGGCACAACAGGGTTAGGTTTCACCGAAGGCGTTGTTAAGGAAGTTTTAGAGAACACGTCAGGATTCAGTGTGGGGGAAGACTTCGGTTTAGCTTATAATCCTGTTCAGGTTTCAAATGGGCAAGCTACAGACATTGGCAATCAGGAGTTAACGGTTGCCGCGGATGACAAGGTTAGCTTGGAAGCAGCTTCGGTGGTTCTGGGAACAGTGACCAAGAAAGGCGTCAAGCAAGTGTTGGGTGTGAAAACGGCGGAGTTAGCTGCGCTTTTTGCGGTTGCTAGGCGTGATGCGAACGTGGCTTTGGCAAATGAGTTGGCTATTCTCTGCGAAGATGCGGGTGTGGACTATTTTGAAGCGATCAAACTGCTGATTCCAGCTGGACGTGAGAGTTTTGTTCCGACGATTGCGGCGGAAGAGGGCATGGATGAAGCGTACTTGTTGCTTGAGAACGCGGAGAATTTGGGCGCTAAGCTTAGAATTACGGTGCTTGCTAGGCGAGTAAACGAAAGCGTGGTTAGACATGTGGTTAGTTTGGTGCAGGGTGCGTTGCGCGGTTGTGGGAAGACTTTACGGCGAGCTAGGGTTGCCGTGTTAGGCGCAGTGGGACCTAAGACAATGGCGGAGACGCTTGTTAAGCTGTTGGAGGCGAAAGGCGCTAAGGTTAGTGTTTATGATCCTTTGTTTGTTAAACGGGATGCGTCGGATGTAGCGCGCGTGTTCCGAAGGAGTTTAAATGAGGCTGTGGAGGGTGCAGATTGCATGGTGCTGTTGGGTGAGAATGATCAGTTTAAGCGTTTAAGCTTGAAGAAGTTGCGTGCTGTGATGAGGGTGCCAGCGGCAATTGTGGATTTGGCGGGGAAGCTTGAGTTTCAAAAGGTTGAAAAAGAAGGTTTCATATATCGTGGTTTAGGAA
>CAZYUQ010000157.1:0-3418 GCA_964650565.1 uncultured Candidatus Bathyarchaeia archaeon
GAATAGGCGTTGTTCGCCTTCGTTGACGTAACCGTTTTTTGCAATGTCAATATAATGTGGGCTGTCCCAATGGTCAAATTGCCGCATTAGAATTGAAAGTGGCGGTGCAGCGCCTTCATTTGCGTAGGTTACGGCAAAGCCTAAGGAGAAAACAAAAAGTTTTACAATTAGGGTGATAAGGATGACGATTTTGAGTGAGTAGGGAATTTTTTTGAATATGGCTGGTGTTTTCAACTGGTTCCCCACTTTGTTCGTTGCCGATGCTTGCTGCGTATAGCAGTGTGCCTGATTAATTTATACATATATGAAAGGGGTCGGCACAAAGCTGTTCACTTTGCTAAATGGTTGCTTTGTATATTCGTAAGCTTTCATTGTAAACAGGCTGTAGCCAAGTTATGTTGTTAAATTTTGCAATGCACTGCGGATAATGGCTTAACTCTTCGGTGCCAACGTAAATGTACGTGACATTGTATTTTTCAATGACCTGTCTTAAATCTGCTTCAGTGCCCGTGTAAGCCTTGTCAACGTCATCGAATCTTGCGTAGATGTCATTGAGTGCGACTCCGTGACCGTAAGCCCAATTCGCGTAAGATGCGACGCGTAATCTTCCGCCAATCATTGTCGGTGGACAGTGAATGGAATAGTGGGTTAGGAAAACTGCTTTTGGTTCGGTGTTGTCGCGCACCCACATTCCCGCGTTGTACTCATTCCAGTTTGCTGCGGTGTCGCTTGTGCCGACGTTGTAGAGGATGACGCTTGCGGATGCCAAAACGGACAACAAAACCAAAGCTAAAGCTATGCTTCGGCGGATTTTTGCTAATGTAGTCGCGCTTAGTGCGGCTATGGGTATCCATGCGAAGATGAAGAATTTGTACATGTCCCATGCGTTCGGCGTCAGGGACACGATGTTTGGAATGAGGAACAGGGTGAGGAATACGGTTTGCCAGAGAGTTTCCCTTACTTTTATGATGGAGACTACGGCGATTAGGAAGGGGATTCCGAGGTTTGCGACGTAATAGAAAACTGGGTTTTCTTTAATGAACATTAAAGCCCAAATGGGTGCAATTGTTATTGGGACAGAAACGCTGCCTGCGACGATGAAGGGCAACGCGATGGCAGCTGACACTAGAAAGAGCAGTGAGTGCATTTTGAGTTTTTTGTGGTTTAGCAGGGCGCTGAGGAAGTAGACAACGTAAGCGCAGAGGAAGGAAAACATGTGGAAGGGAAACACTAAGCCAGTGATTATGCCAGCTAAAAGCACTCTGTTTCGGTCTTCCATGTTCCTGAGCAAGGTTAGGATGAACGCGAACGCTGGCAAGCCTATGAGCAGTGGTCTCTGCTGCAGAAGGTTATCAAATATTGGTGGCAAGCCGAAAAAACCATCGTACTGGTACGTGTAGTTCTGTGCAGGGCTAAATTGCCCACCGGATAACGCTGAGAACAAGAGCAGGTAGCTGAAGCCCCAACCAAACGTTGCTATGATTGTGGCAAAATTTGCTGCACGTTCTCCATTGTCTCGCGTTAAGGAATACGCGGATACTGCGAAGATAAGAATGAAAACGGCGTTTAAGACAGGTAAAAGTGTGGGCAGGAAACCGTAGACTTTTTCCAGAATTGCCGTGTGGAAATCCACGAAGTAGTGGTAGTTCATCTTTTCTCCTGCGTAGTAGGGCATCTCTGGCGGGAAGTTGCCGTTGTTTAGGCTTTCAGTTATCTCATAATGCACGGGTGTGTCTTGCCAGTTTGAGCCTGTGATTACTATACCTGTCTGGTTTGTGTACCAGACGCTTCTGCAGAGAACCACCAAAGCTATGATGAAGATTAAGAGGAAAATTGCCAGTGTTGTCTTGCTGAACGGGTTGGCTTCACGCAAGCTTTTGAAACTGTACTGCCTCGGTTTTTTGGCGTTTACGATGGCGTGAACTGTTGCCAATGCGAGAAACGAGCCGATTATGGTTATGCTTGAGTAGCCGAAAAGCAATGATGCATAGTAGATTAGTTGGGTGGATACGAGAACGCTGAATATTGGGATGAAGGCTATGGTTTCGTAGGGTTTGAGCTTGAAAAATCTGGTTGCCGCCAAGCCGGGAACAAGGAAGGTGAAGATGAACGCTGTTAGCAGTGCCATGTGGCTTGAGGCAAATGACGCTATGGGTAGAATTAGCAACAGTAGTGAAAGCCAGTGTCTCTGTAACGTCGCTGAATCGGCAAGTTGCTTTATGCCGTTTGTTTTTTGGAGCGTCACGTCATGTAGAAAGATGTTGTGCAGCTATAACTTTTGTTGTATGTCACGCGTGTTTTTAGGTGAACGTCATTCCCCGTGAGATTAACGCTATGGAGGCTAAGCCTAGTACAATTCCTGCGTAAGTCCAGATGTCGTATATTTGCTTGAAGACTACGGTTTCGAGAGCCAGCGTGAATGCTAAGCTTAGGACGGTTACGATGACGAAGGCTTGTGTTGCGCCGAGGACGGAAAGTGGGGTTCCTGTGAGGAAACGTCCGAGGAACAGCAGGATTAGCGCGGTGAATATGGCTGGTGTGAAGAGGTACTTGAATACGAAGGAAATGTCCATGAAGCGTTGCGGTGTTATGGTGCCTAGTTTTTCGGTTCCGACTTTGAAGAGGATGTTGCCTGCTGCACCAAGCAGAGAAACAGCGATCATTACACCCCAAACCACGTACTTATCCAATGTTACATCACGCTGAGCGTATGTGGCGATGCTGGAAAATAAATCTTGCCACGCAAATGGGAAAATTATTAAAGCAGGATTCATCTGCTAAAAGCTGTACTCGCGTGGAGGGTTAACTTTCAAAAAGAAACTTTCAGTGGCAAAATTCGGCGGTAGCTTGCTGGACATAGAAGGCAAGGGCGTTCCGAAGATTCTGCAGCGGCTAAAAGAGCTTAAAGAGCGGGATGGATTGGGTCCTGTCGCCGTTTTTTCAGCGCCTATGGGCTGCACAGACGAGTTGATACGCATAGGCGAATCGTATGCGCAGTCAACACCAGCTTCCGTGGATGCTGTTTTCACGATTTACGAGCACATAGCTAAGCGTTATGTGAAAGGCGAAGGATTAGAACAAGCATTAACCACATTAGCAGGTTACAAGGCGAAGACGCTGGAGGCTCTTGCGGGGGTTAATAAGCGGTTCAGCGGCAACGTGAAAGCGAAAGTGCTTACGCTGGGTGGAGAACTGGCAATGGCTGCGTTGATGGATTTTGTCATGAAAAGCAGTGGTATAGACTCTTGTTGTGTTGCTGTGCAGGATTGGCCTGTGGTTACGGATGACAATTTTGAAGATGCCACGCCAAACTACGAGTTAAGCAAGAAACGGCTTGATGCGTTGATTGAGCCGTTGGAGTCTGGCAAGACGGTTTTGCTGGCGGGTTTTCTCGGTGTGACTGTTGATGGTTTGGAAA